>CAYYRY010000290.1:0-2378 GCA_964474245.1 uncultured Ruminococcus sp.
AATATCCGTATCCCCCACAGAATAAATGGGGCAGGAGACGTAGCTTATAAGCTTTTGAAAAAACGTGATTTTTCAGGTGGGATGCTCATCTATTCTCCTCCTGCTGTGGGTAAGACTACCGTGCTTCGCGAGCTTGCACTGAAGCTTGCCTCGGGAGAGAGGGCGCACAGGGTCGCGGTGGTAGACAGCCGTTCAGAGCTGATGACGGGTATAGGAGAGCTTGGCATGACGGACGTGCTCAGCTCGTATCCGAGAGGACGGGGCATCGAGATAGCCTTGAGGACCCTGTCTCCGCAGTATATCATATGCGATGAGATATCCACAGATGATGATGCAGCGGCGGTGATGTCCGCCGTCGGATGCGGAGTGAACATAATCGCCACCGCACACGCTACGTCCTTCAGCGATCTTTTAAAACGGCAGATATTTCTCGATATGTACGTTAAAGGGGCTTTTTCCGTATATCTCGGTCTTCTCCGCCGGGATGGATATTCCTATAAAACGGAGATATCCTTTGACGAAGACACCTCTGAAACGAAGTCGGAGGTGAAGCTCGGATGATATGGAAATGTGTCGGAGCACTGCTTATCATAGGTGCCGCAGTATACATGGGGCACTTTATTGCCTCGGAATGTAAAAGAAAGCTACAGGGAACCGAGGAAGCGCTGGCGCTTGTAAAGTACATAAGGCGGAATATCGAAGCATATCTTTCACCGATCGGAGACATTCTGAAGGGGTATTCTTCAGAATATCTTGAGGAATGCGGCTTTGCCCATACCATGCGCGAAACGGGACTTGCCTGTGCGGTAGAGGAAGGATATCTCGATTTGCCCATTCAAGCCAAGCGCGCGCTTTGGGACTTCGCTTCAAGTCTCGGCTCGGGCTATGCGGAAGCAGAGCTTAAGCACTGCGACTACTGTATAGCAATGCTTGAAGAGGTGGCGGCATCAGAAAGAGAAAAGCTCACTCTGAACGGCAGACTTTACCGGTTTTTACCGCCGATAGGTGCGCTGTCGCTGATAATTCTGCTGATTTGAAGTTATCGTTCAGAGACCGATTTGCTAAAAACAGACTTCATTAAATAACATATAATGATGAAAACAGCTTAAAGCTTAGGAAGACGTACAGAGAAGCTGTAAGCGCATACAGATGTATTTTGAACGGAGGACTATATAAAGCATGGACGTAGTATTGCTGATGAAGGTGGCGGGAGTGGGACTTCTCATAGCAGCGTGTACGCAGATACTTTCCCGCGCAGGCAGAGACGATCAGGCTATGTTGATGTCCATGGCGGGTACCGTGATAGTACTCTTTATGCTTGCGGAGAAGATAGGCGACCTCTTCGGTACCATACGGACGGTGTTCGGTATATGAACGTTTTACAGGTATGCGGAGTGGGCATTCTTGCCTTGTCGGCTATGATGGTGCTCAAAGCTTCGGGGTATTCACATCCTGAGGTCGTGCTTTTGATCGTGGGCTTGACGGTAATGGGACGCATAATAATTAATCTGCGCGAAGTTGTGACCTTCACCGTGGGTATTGCGGAGGGAACGGGGGCAGCAGAGCATATAAAGCTCCTTCTCAAAGCGGCAGGACTTGCTTTTCTGACGGACTTCACCTCAGGTATCTGCCGTGATGCGGGAGAGGGAGGAGTTGCAGAATATGTTGAGCTGTTCGGGAAAACGGAGCTTGTGGTGCTTATGCTTCCCGTGGTGGGTGAGCTCATAGACCTTTCCTTCGGAATGCTTAACGTATAAGCTATCTAATACTTATGGGATCAATAACATATGAAGAAGACCAAATTATTAATCGTTGTCGCCATTGCCATCGCCCTCCTTGCAGCATCTCACCCCACGTTGGCGGCTTTTGAGTACAGCTATGGCGACTATGACGGGGAAGTGTATCCGCAGGGGGAGATGGAATCCCTTCTTGGAGCGCTTCCGGAAGAGGTGAGGGTATACCTCGACGATTATGAATCTGCGCAGAATGATGAGGAGAGACTTGATGCGGTAAAAGCAAAGCTTGACATTTGGTATCTGGTATCATACCTCATGGAACAGTTTAAGAAATTTCTGCTTCCTGCGTTTGTTTCCTGTGCTCCGCTGATGGCGACCGTCATTATTTCGGCACTTATAAAAAAACTGATGCCCCAAGGCAAAACTGCAGAAATATGCGACTTTGCAATATCCCTCGTGTGTGCTGTTACCGTAGGGAGAATTGCACTTAAATCCATAACCGCAGCGGGAGAGTTTATTTACCGTTCCTGTACTGTGATGAATGCCATGCTTCCCGTTATGAATGCTGTAACCATAGCCTCCGGAGGATTGACTCAGGCAAGCGTCAGTTCGTCAGGACTTATGCTTTATCTTACACTTGCC
>CAYYRY010000291.1:0-2352 GCA_964474245.1 uncultured Ruminococcus sp.
GCGGTAGTGACCCACGGCGGCCTCAATACACTTGCAAGCTTTCAGAAGGCGCTCCAGTTCGGCGATAAAAGTGCCACCTGCGGCGACCAGAGCAACGAAGATCTCTACGGCAAAGCCATGGCAGGCAAGGCACTTTGCCTTCCTCAGACCATCGGCTCCACCACGGGCGGTATGGTAATATACTGTGCCTGTGCCATGGGCAGACAGCCTGCGTGTATGCTGTTTTCAAAGCCCATCGACTCCCTTGCGGGAGCAGGCGTCATCCTCGCGGATATATGGCTGAAGGACTCAAAAATGCCCGTAGTAGACTCCCTCGGCGACGAATTTCTTGAGTATGTCAAGGACGGCATGAGCATCACCGTAAAAGCAGACGGAGTGGTAGAAGTACACTGACACAAGCACTTTTAACGGAATAACAAAAGCAAGGATAAGGCTGCGGCTTTGTCCTTGCTTTTTTTGTGTTGTCGGTAGACGGTCATATGTATCGGATGGCGGTGCGTTGATACATGATTCCGGGGACGTCCGTTCCCGGAGGTAGAGTGACCCTCTCCGCGTCGTGCCTCGGCACCTCTCCCGCAGGGAGAGGCATAACTTGAGATGAACGTTTGCCCCTGTCACCGCGCAAATAATGCCGCACTTTGGCAAAGCCAAATGTACTGAAGGCAAGAATTGGCTTGTGACTGAGAGGGAGATTGCCCCTTGCCCGGGCAGGGAAGTTTTTGCCGTATGGCATTTTAATCCCTGAAAATTCCTCTAAGGTGTTGAATTACAGCTAACTTTGTGGTATAATCCGTGTGTACAGATCAAGTTTACATTTCTCAGGAGGCAGCAATGACAAAAAAAGACAGAGCTTCACCGAGACTATACTATATCGACAGCATCAGAGTGTTCGCAACACTTTGCGTTATTGTCCTTCACTGTATATATAATTACTTCAATAATCCCGTAAATTATAACAGCCCCCTGTGGGCACTGCTCGGCTACGTAAACGAGGTGTGCCGCGTGGGAGTGCCGTTGTTCTTCATGATCAGCGGCTACCTGACCATGAAGCGCCCCATCACCGATATCCCCGCTTTCTATAAAAAACGCTTCATCAGGATCGGAGTACCCTTTATCATCTACGACGTGTTTTATTACTTCGTCTCAAGCGCCAATATGGGTGAGCCTTTCTCCCTTAACGGCTACCTGAAGGGCCTTTTAAACAGCGGCAATAAATATCACCTCTGGTTCGTCTATTCGATCCTCTTTCTGTATCTCATCGCTCCATTCCTTCAGAAAATGCTTGATGCCTGCAGCAACCGTCAGCTTTATCTCCTCCTTTGTCTCGCCACCTTCCAGACAACCCTCCGCCCCCTTCTTAATTTATTCTTACATAAAGCGGACCTTAACCTCTTCTTTACAAGCGACGGCTTTATGGGATACGTCGGATACTTTATCCTCGGCTATATCTTAGGTGTCCGTGAGGTCAGCCCCTACGTCAAAAAAGCAGTGTATTACGTCGCAATGCTGGCTTTCTTTATGTCCCCCATTATCACCGCACAACAGCTTACCGCCGGAGACACCCCCTTCTTTATGGGCGGCTACACCGCTAACCACTACGTCGAAGGCGCCGCCGTGTTCCTCTTCTTCAAGGATAGGAACAGACCCACCCACTTAGTCACCCGTGTGCTCTCCGACGTGTCCTTCACCGCATACCTTATCCATGTCTTCGTAATCGAGCTTATCCTTAAGCTCTCCTTCGACTCTTTCTACCCGTGGCAGATGATGCTCATCGTTATCGCCGCCTCTACTGCTCTCAGCTTCATTTGGGGACTGGTGGTGAAATTCACCGTCATCCTCATCAGATATATCATTTCCTTGCCGGGCAGACAAGCCGACCCGGGTCTCCCCGATAAACGCCTGAGATGACATTATCTCAGAAAGGTAGGACTTATATCATTAATAGGACAATTTCATTAAGGAGTACAAACATGACTAACAAAAAACTTACCGTAAAAGCAGTTCTGCACCGTTACTTCATCAAGGCGATGGGCGCCATGGCTCAGGGACTTTTCGCATCCCTCCTCATCGGTACCATTTTCAAAGCCCTCGGCATGATCCCGCACCTTGAAATTTTCGTTCAGGTGGGCTCATTTGCTCAGGCAATGGCAGGCCCCGCTATGGCTATCGCTATAGCTCTTTCCCTGGAAGCACATCCGCTCGTCATGTTTTCAGCCGCCGCTGTAGGCTATGCCGCCAATTCCCTCGGCGGTGCCGGAGGCCCCCTCGCCGTCTTCATTATAACAATCGTCGCCGTTGAGATCGGTATGCTCGTTTCCAAAAAAACGAAGGTGGATATCATCGTGACCCCCT
>CAYYRY010000292.1:0-2341 GCA_964474245.1 uncultured Ruminococcus sp.
GCTAAGGTCGGGCTGGCTTACGATCTCGATGAGGGGAACGCTTGTACGGTTGAAGTCAACGTGGGTGGTATCCTCTCTGAGGTCGTGCACGAGCTTGCCTGCATCCTCCTCCATATGGATCTGCTTGATGCGTACGCTCTTCTTACCCACGGAGGTTTCAATATCAACACGTCCATTCACGGCGACGGGAGCAAACCACTGCGTGGTCTGATAAGCCGCGGGAAGGTCGGGATAGTAGTAGCTCTTCTTATCGAATGTGGTGGTGCGATTGATGTGACAGTTCAGCATCATGCCCGCCTTTATACCGAAGTCAACGACTCTGCGGTTTACAACGGGAAGCATACCGGGCATACCACAACAAGCAGGACATACGTGATCGTTGGGCTCAGCGCCGTATGAATGAGCTGAGCAGGAGCAGAATATCTTTGAGTCTGTAGCAAGCTCCACGTGGACCTCAAGACCAATGACGGTTTCGTATCTCATCTCATCTTCCTCCTTAACCGATTCTCGCTACAGCATCCAGGAGCGCCGCATCGGAGAATGCGGGACCTACAAGCTGCATACCGCCTGCAACTACTGCGGGAAGACCCGTAATGGATGCGGGAGCTGTATAAAGATTTTCGCTGAACGCCATGTACTTGTCAGCCTTTACGTCTGCCTCTGTATACGTCATTTTGCCGACAGCGGGCATAAGCACAGCATCAGCGTCCTCAAAGAGAGCCGCAAAGATCTCGCAAATAATGCGACGAGTTCTGAGAGACTTGTCGTATACTTTCATATAGTTATCTGTAGAGAGCGTCTCGGAGCCATAAAGAATAACGCTCTTCAGCACGTCACCGAACGCTTCGGTTCGGCTGTTTGTATAAAGTTCGTCGATACCAGTAAATCTTTCAGCTCTATAGCCGTACTTTACTCCGTCGTAACGGGATACGTTGTTACACACCTCAGCGCTCATGAGTACGTTCCATGCGGCTCTTGCTGTCACAAGTCCAGCGGGATCGAAAGTGATGATCTCAATGCCTGCTGCTTCTGCCTTGGAGATAAATTCGTCAAGTTTCGCCTGAACGTCAGCGTCGACGCCCTCACAGAGAGCTCTGATCACACCAATACGCTTTACGGGAGCATTTACCCTTTTCGAGCTGTCGCACTTCTCCTCGGGGAGGCTTGTACCGTCCTTATCGTCGTGGCCTGCGATAACGGAAAGGATCTCTGCTACAGTCTTCACATCCCCTGCCGTAACGCTTACGCACTCGCCTGAGCAGGCAGCGGGGATAGTACCGTATCTGGAAACAATACCGTAGGTGGGCTTTATACATACGAGTCCCGACTGAGCCGCGCCGCGTCTGATAGCGCCGTTTACGTCGAGAGAGATTGCCGCTACAGCGTCACCGTTTTTAATAGTCTCACAAGCGGCGTTTACAAGAACTCCGTCAACTGCAGGCGTGCCGTTGTATGAGGTCTCGCCTATAAGGTCAACGGAAAACTCACCGACGTCTGTCTTTACGGACACACAGTGTCCTGCATCCTTAAGGCGAGTGACGACCTCAGCATCGAAAAGGCTCATGTAACCGTCAAGCATACGGGAGCCTGCCGCTGTGGGCATATCGGAGGTAAGGATCATGTCATCAAGTGCAATGCGCTTTTCGCAAGCACAATCAGTCTTAGCTGTGATAATCTTCATGTCGCCCCTCCTCTATCATTCAAGTACACGGGGAACACACCAGTATCCCTCGTCTGTCTCAGGCGCATTCTGCTGAAGCGCCTCGCGAGCAAATTTCTTTATGACCTTATCCTCGCGCACTACCGTCATGATGGGCATTACGTGTACCATTCTTTCCACGTCGGTGGTATCGAAGAACTTGTCTATCACTTCAAAGTCTGCCTCTCTTGCGTCAAAAAAGGCAATAACGTCATCCTTCTGTTCCTCGGTCAGGCTGAGCTGGTTGAGCATCTCAAGTCTTCTGAGTGTTTCTCTATCCATTCTGAAGGACTCCTTTCTTTTGCAGAGCGTATCTGCATATATAATATTGTAGATTAATCTCTTACTTTAATGTGGACCTCGCGGAGTTGCTGCTCGGTAACGTCACCGGGAGCACCCATCATAAGATCCTGTGCATTTCCGTTGAGGGGGAATGCGATAACGTCACGGATGGTCTCTTCTCCTGCAATGAGCATGATCATTCTGTCAACACCGGGAGCCATACCTGCGTGAGGCGGTGCGCCGTAGTTGAATGCGGTATAAAGTGCACCGAACTTAGCCTTCAGCACCTCTTCGTCGTAGCCTGCGATCTCGAATGCCTTTTTCATGATCTCGGGGTTATGGTTACGTACGGCACCTGAA
>CAYYRY010000293.1:0-2334 GCA_964474245.1 uncultured Ruminococcus sp.
CACGGACAAGGCTTCCCGTGCAGAATATGCTACCATTATCAAGCGTTACAATGAAGCGACAGACAAATTCAGCTATCTCCTCGCATTCGAAACTCCCGTTCTTCAGAGCACCTACACCGAAAAGGAATACCCCCTCGTTAGTGACGCTGACGTTTACGTTGCTGTTGACGGTAACGACAAGAACGCGGGTACTCTCGCTTCTCCTCTCGCGACCCTTGAGGGCGCCATGGCAAAGGTGACCGAGCTCAAGGCAGGCGGCAAAAAGAACGTCACCGTTGCATTCAAGGCAGGTGACTACGGCATCATCGACAACGTCAAGTTCACCGAGGCTACTGCCGGTGGCAAAGACGGCGAGGTGACCTACTGTGCTTACGGCGACGGAGAGGTATACTTCACTAACGGACTGTTTATCACACCCGAGGAGTTCTTACCCCTCGAAGAGTCCGATATGGCACTCTTCAATCCCGAGTTTGCAGGTGACATCAAGAAGATCGATCTTTCCGATAACCCCAACGCAGACAAGATAGGCGCCTCCACCACACTCTCCAACGAAAGCGGCTTCTGCTGGCAGGCGAGAGTCCCCAACAAGGAAAACGGCGTTGACAAGTATTACCCCGGCTTCTCTTACTTCGCACTTCTCCCCGACAGCCCTCTGACCTATGAGGAGCTCATCTACCACACCGATAACGGCTTTACCGCCGAGGAGACCGACGCTCATCTCTATCAGGACAGATTCTTCGTTACCCGCGTACTTAAGGAGAGACTTGACTCCTACGACAGCTATGACAACGTACAGCTTGCAGGATACATCTCCAAGGTATGGCATCAGGACGTATTCACCATCACCTCCTACGACAAGGAAACAGGTCTCGTTATCTACGACGGCAGACCGCCGTGGGGCTTCTATGCGAGAGTGGGTCAGCAGACTCAGATCTACGTAAATAACGCTTCCCGCGAGCTTGATGACGTCGGTGAATATTTTGTCGATCCCGAGACGAAGATCCTCTACGTCTACAAGCCCCAGGGCGCGTACACCATTGCCCTCATGGACAAATTTCTTACCCTCGAAAAGGGTGCTGACAATATCACCTTTAAGAAGCTTAACTTCAGATGCTGTAAGGGTACGGGTATGGTCGTTAACTCCGACGACTTCACCATGGATCAGTGCTCTGTCATGTACGTAGGCGGAAGTAATGCCTTCTACTCCGAGGGTACGCTTAACATCAAGATCACAAACAGCACCTTTGCATACTGTGCAGAGTCCGGTGTTTACGTCCGTGGTCCCCGTCAGGGAAGCCGAGATGACTATGACTACTACGCCCTCAATAATACGGGCTTCGTATTTGAGAACAACCTTATCCACGACGTTGACATGGCGTCCGTTCCCGTTGAATCAGGCGGTCTCAGCTACGGATATCAGATAGGTGCCGTGATCGCTCACAACGAGATCTACAACTCCGCCCGCTACGGTATCGACTTCAAGTACGGTAATATAGACTGTATCATGGAGTACAACTACCTCCACCACTGTATGCAGAACTCCGCTGACGGCGGTGCGTTCTACTGCGGACGTGTTGCAACAAACAGAGGCAATACCATCAGATATAACCTCATATCCAACATTCAGGCTAAGAACTCCATGCACACCGGCGGAACCTTCGCCATCTACCTTGACGACAGCCACGAAAACCTCGTCTGCTACGGTAACGTGTTCTACAACTCCGGCTCTATCATGAATAACGGAGGCAGAAGCCACGAGATATACGATAACGTATTCATCAAGGAAGGCGCAGGAATCGCAGGCAGAGCCGGTAACTTCACAGACATTACCCTGTATGCAGATCCCGAGGCGGACAGCCACTACTACAGCGAGGGTTGGAACAGCCTCTCCCTCATCCCCGATGAGAATACCCCCAACGGTCAGAAGTGGAAGGCAAAGTGGCCCGAGCTTTACGATATCGTTGCCATCCGCAATGATCCCACCTGCTACAAGGACACCGACCTCTACACATCTCCCCTCAACTACTGTCACAACAACTATCACTTTGACGGCGCAAGTTCAGAATTCGAAGATAAATGGCTCGAACTCAGCGATCACGAGAACAACCTCGAGATCCCCGCTGACGAAAACCCCATCTTCACCGATCCCACCCACGGCGATTACTCCATCCGCGAGGGCGCAGATTTCGCCGACAACCACTACGCGAAGATCGGTAGATATTGATCCTACAAAGTCAATAAGCCTTATCATTGGGCTGAAAAACGAGATCCTTCGCCACAGGCGAATGTGCTGTTAGGCATCAGCTGAGTCGAAGAACTCACCCTGATATAATT
>CAYYRY010000294.1:0-2318 GCA_964474245.1 uncultured Ruminococcus sp.
CTCCGCAAGCATATTCGATTACTTTTTTCCCTTTAAGCCCATTTTCTTCAACCCAAGACTTCAGTGTATTGAACAAAACTTCATCATCGGGGGAATGCCCCCATCGTTCTGCGCCCGCAGAATAGACTGCTTGATAACGTTTTTCGTACGCTGTATAATATGGTTCTTTCATCTTGTTATTCCCCCCTAAAAATTGCCACAGTCAAATTCAGTTTTATCGAACTCTTTCACGGTTCTATTATACCATATGCATACCTATTTTCCCATCAGGACTGTATTTATTTAGACGCAAAATTTCTCAAAACTTACATCTAAAATTTATTATACCATATATTTATGAATATTTCAAGGCATAAAGACAAAGCTGTAACGTCATTGGTGAAATCGACAGAGATTTTTTCGTCAGTACAAAAGGTAAAAGGGCGATTATAACCATCATAATAATAAATGTCAAGGGGGGTAGCGCAATGATCGTATTTGATAAATTATGGGTAACGATGAAGAATCGTGGATTTTCAATGTACAAGCTGAGAGAACAGTGCGGTATAGACAGCAAGACTGTACGCAGGCTCAAAGCTAATGAGAATATAGAAACCAAAACGTTAGATAAGATATGCACGGCTTTAAATTGCCGTATTGAGGATATAGCAGAGTACGTAGATAATAAGGATGTTGAAAACTGACTTTTCCACCAAGAAAACAAATAACCGAGCATAGGCTGCAGATAAGCGTTTCTATGCTCGGTTTTTTATTTGTTTTTCGGTTACGGTGCTGCAGGAATCTTTTTATTCAGGTGTCGGGGGGATATGCGTTTCCAAAGATGCGTCACTTCCCAAGATACAGCTTTGCAAGCCCTCCCTCGGAGGTCTCTCGGTAGAGGTGGGACAGATCCTTGCCCGTCTGGTACATGGTCTCCACCACCACGTTAAAGGATACCTTGCGGCTGGCATACAGGAAATTCGCAAGACTCAGGGCGTTAATTGCTCTCATTGCGGCTACGGCGTTGCGCTCTATGCAGGGGATCTGCACCAGCCCGCATACGGGGTCGCAGGTGAGACCGAGGTGATGCTCCATGGCGATCTCTGCGGCGTATTCTATCTGGTCGATGCCCATTTCAAAAAGCTCGCAAAGGGCGGCGGACGCCATACTGCAGGCAGTGCCTATCTCTGCCTGACAGCCGCATTCTGCTCCGCTGACGGAAGCATTGGTGCTTACGATATTTCCGATAAGTCCCGCTACAGCCAATGCACGTACCACGTCGTCATCTGTAAAGTGCCTCTTTTCCTGCATATACTTAAGCACCGCGGGAACGACTCCGCAGGCGCCGCAGGTGGGGGCGGTGACGATTATGCCGCAGTCTGCGTTCTGCTCGCTGATTGCAAATGCGTAAGCACAAACGAGGCGGTTTTCTTTTGTCTGGGGGCTTTCGTCGATATGCTTCTGATTGTACAGATATTGTGCCTTGCGCTCAACGTCAAGCCCTCCGGGAATTATGCCCGTTTTGCTGAGACCCTCGAAGATGGCGTTCTTCATGGTCTCCCAAACGACGAGAAGAAACGTTCTGATATCTCCGTCTTCGTGGGCAAATACGTAATCCGAGAGGCGGATGTTCTGACTTTTGCAATACTCAGCAATTTCCGAGAAGCTTCCGTGAGGATAGACCTCCGTCGGGGAGAGGACCTCGTCACCGTCTGAGCGTATCTCTCCGCCTCCGATGCTGTAGTAGCGCTTTCTGCCCAGCTCCGCACTGTTTTTGTATGCCGTAAAATCAAGCGTATTCGGATGCTTTGGGCACTCCGTTTCCGTGTCGAATATGATATGAGTCTCCGCATCCCTGATGGTCTCAAGGATCGCTCTGTCCGTGCCGTGACCCTTTCCCGTTTTAGCAAGGGAGCCGTAAAGCGTGACTTCAACACGGTCCGCGTCAGGGTGCTCGGTCATAAAGTGATTGGCGGCAAAGGAAGGCCCCATAGTATGTGAGCTCGAAGGCCCGTAGCCGATCTTGTAGAGATTTTTTATTGATTTCATATTAACCTCATTCTGATATTCTTACGTTTATTATAGCATACCGATCGTGAAAAGTAAATACCGTGACGTGCACGGGACGCCGCTCGGGTGAAGTTTACACTTCCGTCAGAAATTTATCCTTTTCAACGGGACGTAGGTGTGGTATAATTAGATTGATAAAACTTCCCATAAGAGGTGTAACATGAAGCAAATATCGTTCCCATACGGAAAAAAGCATATTGAATATTCCTTCGACGAGGACAGGCTTGCAGGGGTGCTGACGAGTGCACTTTGCGATTACGTACCCGAGT
>CAYYRY010000295.1:0-2300 GCA_964474245.1 uncultured Ruminococcus sp.
TTTTAAATATTTATATAATATTCAAGGAGGAAATTATGAATCTCAAGAAATTACTGTCATTCATACTCGTATGTATAATGACAACATCAACGTTAATGGTCGGCATCAGCGCTGCTGATACGACCTCCGAGTTTCCGTTCACCGACGTAAAACAAAACTGGTCATATGAATCGATCAAGTACGTTTATGAGTCAGGACTCATGAACGGCACGGGAGACGGATCCACATTCTCTCCTACAGACAGCCTCACAAGAGCCATGGTAGTCACCGTTCTCTACCGTCTTGAAGGCTCTCCCGATGTAACCTACGACAGTTTCTTATTCGCGGACGTACCCGACGGAAAATTCTACTCTCTGCCCGTAATGTGGGCCAAGGAGGTGGGCATCGTCACCTCCACAGGTACTGATGATACGGGGCTTGAGCTATTCTCTCCCCTGAGGGCAATCACCCGCCAGGAGCTGGCGACCATGTTCGTCCGCTTTGCGGAGTACCGCTACGTTCTCACCGAAGAGAAGGCTGATCTGTCTGCTTTCAAAGACTTCACCGACGTTGCAAAGTGGGCAAAGGATGCCATGGCATGGTGTAACAATGAAGGGCTCATAAAGGGTACCGGTACCGGAGACACCCTCTCACCAAAGAATACCGCTACAAGAGCTGAGTTTGCGACAATCATGCACCGCTTCATGGAAGCTGATTTTGATTACGAGTATTTGTTCAAGGAGCCAAAACCTCTGTCAACCTATACCGAAAAAGAGTATCCTCTCGTCACTGACGCTGACATCTACGTTGCCGTTGACGGAAACGACAAAAACGACGGCTCGTTTGCAAACCCCATTGCTACCTTTGAGCGTGCCGTGGAAATGGTACGCGAACTGAAGAAGACTGCCAAGGACGAAATCAAGGTAGCCTTTATGTCAGGAAATTACGGAAAACTAAGTATCACGCTCACCGAAGACGATGCCGGAACAAAAGATGTCCCTATCACCTACTGCGCATACGGCGACGGAGAAGTTCTCTTCTCCAACGGAACTTATATTACACTTGATGAGCTTGAACCCATAACAGATGCCGAAAAGGGTTATTTTAACGACGAATATGAAGATGACATATATAAGATCAGCCTTTCGGACAAGATCGATGAAGGTGACCTCACGGGATACAATATTCTCTATAACGAGGCGGCTAACAAAAGTATGCAGGCTGCACGATTCCCGAATATTAAAGGAAACAAAAGCCAATACATCGTACTTGAGTCAAGAACCGTAATATCAACTAAGGAGTCCGTACTCAAGCTCAATCCTATTATGGCACCGCGTTTTGATAATTATCATACCTACGAATATATAACTGCTATCGGTCAGCTTGCGGTAGAATACTGGGCTGAATACGAAAAGATCCTGTCCTACGACAAAGACACTGATGAGGTGACTGTTCATTCCCTCGACGTGTTCAATTATGAAGGTTGGGGACAGAATGCCGTATTCTTCCAAAATATTTCAGAAGAACTGGATTACGAGGATGAATACTGGATCGATTATTCGACCGAGACACTCTATGTGTACAAACCCTATACGAATTATTACTTAGCAGTTAAGCCTACTTTTATTACATTCAAGAACGCGGACTATATTACCCTAAAAGGTATCGATTTCAAGCACTCCACCTCCAGAGCTCTGGATATTGAAGCCGACAACGTAACCGTTACCATGAGCGAGATAATGGGCACCTACGGCGACTACGCAATAGGTGTTAACGGATATAACAATTCAATAACTGAAAGCGAGCTGCACAATCTTGCAGGTGGCGGTATTCTCCTTAAGGGAGGCGACTGGCAGCTACTCACCCCCTCCAACAACCTTGTCGATAACAATTCGATTCACGACTTTGAGCAAATAATCCAAACCTACCGTCCTGCACTCTGGCTCAAAAACTCCGTCGGTGCGAGAGTATCCCATAATGAGATATACAATTCAACCCATTCCGCCATCATTTACGGTAACGGAGAGGATGATCTGAACTGCAGAGCTATCGACAATATAATTGAGTATAACTATATTCACGATGTGCTGAATTCACATCACGGTGACGCAGGCGCTATCTACACCAGAATCACCCAAACCGACCGTGGAAACGTCGTAAGATATAATATCATTGAAGGTTTAACGCTCGGATTTGGTATTTATCTCGATGACGGCATCAGCGGTCAAGAAGTATACGGAAATCTGTTCTATAATACAGCGGGAGTCAGTGTTCTTATGTCCGGAGGAAGAAACAACCTGATCTACGACAATGTAACAATT
>CAYYRY010000296.1:0-2287 GCA_964474245.1 uncultured Ruminococcus sp.
ATTGCCATACAGGTAGGCTCCGTTGCGGCGCAGACAGGCAAAAAGCAGGTGCTCACCGAGACCTACGCCATGTCAGGTTGGGACATTTCCTTTGCCGAGATGCTCCACCTCGTTGAGTGGCAGTTCATCGGCGGCGTCAACCTTGTTTGCCAGCACCTTGACGCATACTCCCTCCGCGGCTTCAGAAAGAACGACTTCCCCCCGTCCATGTTCTATCACTCCTCATGGTGGGAGAAGTATTCACACTACGCAGACACCGTATCCCGCACGGGAATGATGCTCTCCGAGGGTGTTGACTCCCCCGACGTGCTGATGATCCATCCCATGCACTCCATATGGCTCAAGTACACCAACGACGACATGAACGCCGAGGGTGAGTTCGACAACATATTCGTGAACACGGTAATGAAGTTTGCGGAAGCGCACATTCCCTTCCACTTCGGTGACGAGACTATACTTTCACGCCACGGAAGTGTGGACGGCAGTTGCCTTACAGTGGGTAATTGCCGCTATCACACGGTGTTTATTCCGAATATATGGGGACTTGACGAGTCCACCTACAGGCTGCTCCTCGAGTTCGCCGAAAACGGCGGCAGGATCGTCCTTCTCGGTGATGCGCCCGAGTATATCGACGGCGTGCGTGATACGGAAAGACTTTCAGCCCTCGTTGAAAAGTGCGACAAAGTCGCACTTCACGAGCCGAAGGTTGGTGTCGAAAACCTCATGCGTTACGTAACTGTAAACGGTATCCCCCACGTCTCAGTATCCGGTAAAAGCGGCGAGGAAAAGCAGATCCGCGTTTGCGTCAGAGACTATCCCCGTGACGGAAAGAAGGCTTACTTCTTCGTAAACACGGAGAGAACTCACCGCAAAGTTAAAGTGACCCTTCCCCATACCGACGCTGTGCTCCTCGATATGAGTGACATGAGGACCCATCAGCTCAAAATACGCAAGCAGGGCGAGGGTATTACCGTTGAGATGAACTTTGCTCCCCTTGAATCTAAAATGATAATTGCAGGTGAGGGTGTCACCTACGACTGTCCCCTCAAAGGTGCTTCAATGCCCCTTGACCTTGAGGTCGCAACGTCACGCTGGAAAGTTGCAGATGGCACTTCCCCCAACTGCCATCTCTTAGAGTATGCCTCCGTGGGAGACGGCGAGGTCTGGAGCGACGAGATGCACGGCATGAGACTTGACGGAGTATTGAAGGACGAAAAATGGAGACGCACCGAACCGATGGTGAAGTACACTTTCAGCATTGACGAGGGATGTGAGCTTTCTCACTTGGCTGACGTAAGATTCGTTACCGAGGTCCGCCTTCCTGCCCGCGTATTTATAAACGGTACGGAAGCAAAGCGCCTTGAAGGCGAGTGGTGGCTCGACCACACCTTCAGCGTATTTGCGGCAGGAGAGCTTTTAAGACACGGTAAGAACGAAGTGATCCTCCGCGACTTCTGCCACAGGGAGACAGTTCGCGGCGATGAAATTAACGTACCCAACTCAAGCTTCACCTTCGGATACCTCACAGGTAATTTCGGCGTATTCTCAGATCGTGAATTCTTCGACGTTGACAAATGTGCCATGGTAACTGACGGCGCCTTCCGCCTCGGCAATATGCCCGAGTATGTGGATGGCGGAAACGTAACCGCACAGGGATTCCCATTCTTTGCCGGCAAATTGGTACTTGAACGCGACTTATACGTTGACAGAACCGACATTCCGATGCACGTTAGTCTTGAAGGAATGTACGCCGCCTGTGCGGAGCTTTCCGTAAACGGAAAGTCGGGAGGTCTCATTTTCAAGGGAGACCTTACCGAGGACGTGACTGACCGTCTCAAGGCGGGCGATAACACGGTGGCAGTAACGTTGTACGTCGGAAACCGCAATCTCTTAGGTCCTCATCATATGCCCGAAGCAGGCATGAACGGTCCCGGTCCCGATGACTTCATTCCCTCGATCAGGTCTTCCAAGTGGAAGCATCGATACGCCTTCGTCAAAGCAGGGCTTGGTGAATGATGGTGTAATTTTACGCAATTACACGAATAACAGGAACACTCGTATCATTTAATATAACGAACATAACGGCGGAAGCAAGCTCCCGCCGTTATGTTCGTTTATTATAAATAACTATTCATTAATAACTATTCGTTCTTCAAAAACTATTCATTCTTCGAGGAAAATATTACACTCCCCATACTTTTAAAGCTGATCCGCAAGGCCGAAGATGAGGCTTTCCGTCTTTTCCCAACCGAGACAGGGGTCGGTGCTGGACTTGCCGTACACACCC
>CAYYRY010000297.1:0-2266 GCA_964474245.1 uncultured Ruminococcus sp.
GAATGGTACGGAGCAAAGAGATTGTACTTTCAAACTCCGAAACCATTGAGTCAATGGGAAGCAAACCTTGTTGATGCAACCGAAAACTATGTAATGGTTGAGGCAGATAAGTTTGATTTTTCAAAAGAGATCGGTGTCGAGGATGGGTATACCAATATCTACTTTGACACTGAAACAAGGGAAATTGAGCTTCTGCAGCATAATTACGTAACCTACACAAATAAGCTTGAACCGAAAGCCGAGCTTGAAAATTTGGTCGGCAATGTCCAAGGAAACATAACCGGTCTTTTGGGCAATCCATCGCAATCCTTTATGCTGATGAATACGAGTGGTGAATTCATTGACTACGACGGTTTATCTGTTGATGAAATGATAGAGAAGCTTTTAGAGGGTGGACACGTCATGTACGTGATGTACGAAAGCAATGGTCTTCGTTATGAGATGAACATTATGTATTCGGACAACACCATTTATTCAGTCGTTTGGGTCTTTGATGAGTCGGATGCTTGCGGTGATGATTGTGAGCATGAGCATTAAGGAGGTGGCGTATGAACCAGAAAAAGAAAAAGGGCTTCACGCTTACTGAACTCCTTGTAACGCTCGCCATTATTGCGGTACTGCTTGCAATCGCAATACCTGTCATAACCGGTCTTTTGAATAAAGGAACGGATACTTCGGAAGATGTCAATGCAGCGCTTTACACATCAATCATGAATAAGTTTGCTGTGGAAGATGTTCAGACTGCATCAAATTATCCGAGGTTGACCACAACGGGTGCTGATGCGGAATACACAACCTTTGCCGATAAAGCAGGCAACGGAACATTCCCCGGATATAACATTATCGCGACAGGCTCGAACGCTGACGTTCTTGATGATATTCGCAGAGAAGCGGTTATTGCAATCAAAGCCTTCAGCGATACTGCGGTAAGCGATGAGTATTATATTGCTCCTCCTGCCGACGCAGATTACGAGTACGTTTACTATTATCTGACCGGTGAGGTCAAGAAGATGAAACGTGACGATATGTCGGTTACTTCCGGCGCAAATCTGTTGAACGGTAATATCAATATCGATGAATATTGGGTTTACTTGAGCCGTGACGGTGGCAGTGGAGCTGCTCTTGGCGGAGTTTCAAACGGAACAGGATATCTGTTTGTTCAGGTTCTTCAATACGGCACGGGACTTCCGCTTGATGGTGCAACGGTTACCGTAACCTCGGGAGCAAGCACCTATACGGCAGTAACCGAGGAAGGGCAGAACGGCTACGTTGGCTTTGCGGGAATTCCTCTCGGGAGCGTTAACGTGAGCATTGAAAGACACGGTGCCATACCGTTCCCCGACAGTCGGTATTACTCCAAATCGGGCGAAATTATCATATCCGAAAACGGTTATGAAGGTTGTCAGCTTAATCTTCCTTACGTGGTTGATTTGAAGCTTGGTTCCCTGGGCAGTCTTGGCTTCTATGAAGAAAAGGTCGTGTGGCAAAACGGTGGTTGGGTTGAACAGAGAGACAAGATCATTGACAGTGTTACAGTGACGTCGGCGTTTACTGCGAACACAAGTAATCCTGGCGGCTCTCCAAGAAACGAGACCTACACATCAAATCTATATTCAACCTGCGGTGTGCAAGAGCTGTTAACGGGAGATAAGTATCTCACTTACGGCAATTACAACCTGGCAATAACGTCATATGGGTACCGTTCATACAGGGAAGCGGTTACTGCAGGAATATACGGTATCGATAATTCTCTCGGAGCATATTCGGACTTTACGAGTCCGTATGAGTATCCGATCGTTATGAGATATCCCGCAGGTCAGTCTGTGCTCAGCGGTACGGTAGAAAGAGAGTCTGCCAAGCAACCGACACAGGGCACAATATCGGGTCTTTCGGGAACCTGGGGATATACTACGAATCGGTATGTATATGCAAGAGTAAAGCTTACAAACCATTCAACAGGGCGAGTGTACTACAGTTCATACTTTGCGTATGATGCCGAAGGAAAGCACGATTATACGGTAACCGGACTCCCTGACGGAACATACACATTCGACATCGAATCCCCGTACAACTACGATGATCTCAGTGAGTTCCCAGATACAATAACTATCGATGTACGTAGTTGCACCTATGTTCACGATAGGTATTGTGTTGTCCTTGTTTAAGAATGTATCTGCTAATCTTAAATATTTAAGGGCGTACTTCAAGGATGTATATGTTTTTTCGGAGTTGAATGATAAATCAATCGTATTGGCAAGCGATATTA
>CAYYRY010000298.1:0-2263 GCA_964474245.1 uncultured Ruminococcus sp.
GGCACATTCGCTGTCGCGAAGTGCTTCGTTCCACCCCCATGAATAATGCAAAAAGTGTGGAATTTTCGGGAGTTATGTGATATAATAAGGAAAGTATCAAAAACCAATCACGCAGATAATATGCCACAGCGGTGGCTGAATGGAGAATCAGTATGGCTTTACCGATCAAAACTACCATACAATGCCCACTTTGCGGAGAAAGTATTACCACTAAGCTCTATAAGCACATTACCACCGACTCCGATGATAATATGGCACCTCTCGTTATCAGCGGTGAGGTCTTTACCGTAGAATGTCCTCACTGTAATACCGCTTCCCAATTGGATTACGAGCTGGTGTACCGCGATCTGCTTAAGGATGCCATGATCATGGTCATCAGCAAGGACTCCCCCGATTACATTGATGCCATAAACGACGTACGTTCCTCCGACGTCTCATCCTGCCGATTCCAGAGAGTCGTCGAGGACATCGAGTCCCTCAAGGAAAAGGTCGCCTGCCTTGAGCTTGGCAGGGATGACAGAGTTATCGAGCTTTGCAAGGCTTACGTCGTCAGCGACGTCAAGGTGGCTGACGCGGACTTCAAGGCGTATGCCGCCCGTTATACCGTGCAGGACGGCGCGGAGTACCTGTGCCTCTTCGGTGAGGGCGACGGCTACCGCTTTGTGCCGCTGTCCGAGGACACGTACTCCTACGTAAAGGAGCTGTACTACTCAAGCACCCACGACGACTCCTTCGATCTGAATTACTCCATCGTTGACTACGCATGGGCGGAGGGTATGCTCATGCAGCTCATGAAGGAGGAGGCTCTGGCCGCGGCAGCCGCAAGAGCCAAGGCTAAGGCAGAAGCTGAAGCAAAAGCTAAGGCTGAAGCAGAGTCAAAAGCCAAAGCAGAAGCAGAAGCCAAGGCGAAAGCCAAAGCTGAAGCAGAGGCCAAGGCGAAAGCAGAGGCAGAAGCCAAGCCCGAGACAAAGCCGGTGGCAAAACCCGAGACAAAGCCGGTGGAGGTCAGAGACAGCTCTGCCGACGGTGGTGACTCATGCTGTCCCGTATGCGGAAGCGTGCTGAACGGACACATTGCGTACTGTCACGGATGCAAATGCCACAGGGCCTTCATCTACGATTACGGTCTGATGCCCAATATGCCCATTATGGTAAACAGCGAGGATGAGCTGAAGTCATACCTGCACGGTCTGTACACCCAAAATGGGGAAAGCCTTCTTTGGAGCAGGATCAGGACCGTGGAAGGCATGAAGGGGGACGTATATGAATACAAGGCGTACCGCATTTCGTCATCCCCGTATAATACGATATACGTATCAACGAATGGGAGAGGCACCCTTCCTTTGGTAGTGCCGGCGGGATTTTCCACCCATAGAGCAGCTGCCGAGCATTCCTCGCAGACTCCGCAGCCGAAGACGGACTCCGTTCCCTATGTCCTGCCACCGAAAAAGAAGAAGCGCGGACTATTCCTCAAGATATTCCTCGCCATCATAATAATCGGCATTATAAACAACGTCATCAGGTCCTGCGGACCGTCGCAGAAATATAATGAAGCCTGCGACGACTTAAGCAGCGGCAATTACGCTGAAGCCGTAACTAAGTTTGACGATCTGGGCAGCTACAAGGACAGCAAAACAAAAAAGCTTGACGCCATGTACTACTACGTCCGCAACAACCAAAATAACGATGATTATCTCACCTATGATTATTTAACGGTGCTGATCGAAAAGAACTACGGCAGAAACGTATCGAATATTTATTCAGAGCTGTACGACTGGAAGATGGAGATAGCAGCGATCAACGGCGACGCCGACGACAAGGAGACGTACCTGGGGACGATCAGCAAATATTCTCCCATATACTTCCACTTTAACATAACGGGAGGAAAGCCCGACGGGGTATTATACATGACCGCAAGGATCATATTCCCCAACGGCAGTGACGGAAACCACACCTTCACTCACGGATATTATGACGGAGACTATGCCTGGTTCGGCTATGAAAACGGATTATACGGAGACGACGCCTACTACGGCGACACGGGAGTACTGGCGTGTGCGTTTTACGATGATACCGGCAAAAAGCTCGGTGAGGCATCTGTATACGTTGAATGGTGATAAAATGAATAGACCTGAGGAGACTTGCACGGCGCAGGTCTCCTCGCTTTTGGCGCGGATGGTGAAAAATAACTCCACCTTTTGCGGTGAATATGATATAATAAAAGAGCCACAGTACACAGCACTTCGCGACAGCGAATGAGCCG
>CAYYRY010000299.1:0-2261 GCA_964474245.1 uncultured Ruminococcus sp.
GACCTAAAATACATCAGTATTTCATTTTGAATACATTTTGCCCCATAGGTGGCAAATCTTGCACCTGCTGTAAACTTAAAAGAGTCTATGGCTTTTATAAGTCCTATGGTACCTATGGAAATGAGGTCATCCCCCGCCGGGTTCGACGGGTAGTATTTTCTCACGATATGTGCAACAAGCCGAAGATTATGTGAGATCAGAGTGTTCCTTGCATCAATGTCACCGTATTCCTTCAGCTTATGGAAAAGCTCCTCCTCTTCCGCCCTTTCGAGTGGCGGAGGAAACCCGTTTCCCGGCACGGCACTGAGAAACGCAAACGACATCCCCGCAATTACGGATAATATTATTTCAAGCATATAAATCCCCCATTCTGCCTACTGATGAATTAATAACAGGTGAATTTCTTTATCTAATGCATTCAGAGCTTTCAAGCAAACTTCATTCAGGCACATTAGTAATATGCTTTCACCAAACATATCCTATGTTACATGGGAATGTCCGTATTCCAACAAAATTCATTGCTATTATATTCTTGTTTAAAAATATCCGATGCTGTGCATAATACTATTGTTCGCACACTCACACGGGCGAACGTTGAAAGGCATTACCTGCAGGGTAAGCTCCCTATGGGTAAACTCTAATTCTTTCGACAATGGAAAGGGCTAAAATGCTTGACAGAATTTCTCTGATCCTCGTGATCGTCGGAGCGCTCAACTGGGGCGGCATCGGTCTGTTCAAGTTCGATGCTGTCGCGTGGCTTTGCGGCGGTCAGACAGCGGTGCTTGCGAGAATTATCTACACGGTAGTTGCCCTCGCGGGACTGTGGTGCATCTCTCTTGTGTTCAGACCGAGAGAAAGAACGGACTACTAAAAGAAAGACATCAGCCGAAGAAATTCTTTTCGGCTGATGTCTTTTTATGTGCTGTTTTATACGTTCTTAAGTGCCGCCTCGATATCGTCGATGATGTCTCTTACGTCCTCGATACCGCAGGAGAATCGGATGAGGCTCGGATCTACACCGCATTCCTCAAGCTGCTTGTCGGAGAGCTGACGGTGTGTGGTGGATGCGGGATGAAGCACGCAGGTACGGGCATCCGCAACGTGAGTTACGATAGCCGCAAGTCTGAGGGAATCCATGAACTTGGTGGCAGCCTCGCGTCCGCCCTTGAGTCCGAAAGAGATAACTCCGCAGGAGCCGTCAGGCATATACTTCTTTGTGACGTCGTAATACTTGTTGCCTTCAAGGTCGGGATAGTTTACCCATTCGACCATGTCGTGACCCTGAAGATACTTTGCAACCGCAAGAGCATTCTCGCAGTGACGCTTCATACGAAGTTCAAGTGTCTCAAGACCAAGGTTAAGAAGGAACGCGTTCTGAGGAGACTGCATGGAGCCGAGGTCTCTCATGAGCTGTACGTTGATCTTTGTGATGTACGCAAGACGCCCGAACTTCTCGGTATAGGTGATACCATGGTAAGAATGGTCTGGGGTACAGAGACCGGGGAACTTGTCGGGATACCTGGACCAATCGAAATTACCGCTGTCAACAACGGCACCGCCGAGAGCTACTGCGTGACCGTCCATATACTTCGTAGTGGAGTGGGTAACGATGTCCGCACCGAATTCGATGGGGCGGAGGTTGATGGGTGTGGGGAACGTGTTGTCCACGATGAGGGGAACACCGATATCGTGCGCCGCCTTGGCGAATACCTCAACATCGAGAACCGTAAGGGAGGGGTTGGAAAGAGTCTCCGCGAATACAGCCTTGGTGTTGGGCTTGGATGCCGCAATTATCTCGTCGTAGGTGGAATCGGGGGAAATGAAGGTGATGTCGATGCCCATCTTGCGGAGAGTTACGTCAAGGAGGTTGAAGGTTCCGCCGTAGATAGCCGCAGATGAGATGACGTGTCCGCCGTTTTCGCAGATGTTGAAGATAGCGTAGTAGTTAGCCGCCTGACCGGATGCGGTAAGCATTCCCGCAACGCCGCCTTCAAGATCGCATATCTTTGCAGCCGCCGCGTCACAGGTGGGGTTTGCAAGACGTGTGTAGAAATATCCCGACTCTTCGAGGTCGAAAAGTCTGCCCATCTGCTCGCTGGACTCGTATTTATATGTGGTGCTCTGATAAATGGGGAGCACTCTTGCTTCGCCGTTTTTCGGCTGATATCCGCTTTGGATACATTTTGTACCTGTCTTATATGCCATATATATGACCATTCCTTTCCGCTGCGCATCAAGGCACAAAAGGGATATGAAATCCA
>CAYYRY010000300.1:0-2256 GCA_964474245.1 uncultured Ruminococcus sp.
TGACATCACCCGTAAGAAGAAGCTCCTTGAAAAGCAGAAGGAGGGTAAGAAGAAGATGCGTCAGCTCGGCAGCGTTGAGATCTCTCCCGAGGCATTCATGGCTGTTCTTAAGCTTGGCGACGAATAATAAAGTAACTATGGCATTCGATTTTTTAGATAAAAAGCGTCTGGGCGTCTACGTCCACATTCCCTTCTGTAAGTCAAAATGTGCCTATTGCGACTTCAATTCCTCCGTTCCCGAAAACGGGGAGATCATGAAAAGATACGTGTCTGCCCTTCTCACCCATATGCAAAGCTATCGCTTTGCGGCGAAGGAATACGTGGTGGACTCCGTATTTATCGGCGGCGGAACCCCGACAGCTCTCCCGAAGGAAGAACTAATCAAACTTATTAAGGGTATAAAAAAGACCTTCGATATCGCAAGGGGGGCGGAATTTACCGTGGAGGCAAATCCCGCCACGGTCACACTGCCCCTTTTAAAGCAGCTACACCGTCTCGGTGTAAACAGGCTCAGCTTCGGTATGCAAAGCGCATACGACTGTGAGCTCAAGGCACTTTCACGTCTGCACACAAGACGGGAATTCATTGATTCCTACCGTATGGCGAAGGAAGCCAAGTTCGATAACATCAATATCGATGTTATGTTCGGAATCCCCTATCAGACATACGATTCTCTCATGAAGACGCTGAAATTCGTCATGCGTCTCGGTCCCGAGCATATCTCCATGTATAACCTGAAGATAGAGCCGGGAACACCCTTTTACGAGAACAAAAATGCTGTACTCGAGGTCTGCGCCGACGAGGATACTGAATACGCCATGTACACCTCCGCCATTGATCTGTTAAGCTCCTGCGGATACCCTCAGTATGAGATTTCAAATTTCTCTGTCCCCGGCTACAGATGTGTGCATAACATGAAATACTGGAACTGCGAGGAGTACCTCGGCTTCGGTGTATCCGCACATTCCTATTTCAACGGAAACCGCTTTGCATTTATCTCAGATGTCAAGAAGTATATGCTTGCCATAGAGGACATGACATCAAACATCGAGATAACCTCTGAAAGTGAACAGCTTGAAGCGAGGGAACGCATGGGTGAATACATCATGCTCCGCCTGCGCCTTGCGGACGGACTCGATCCCGCACGCTTCTCCGCCCTTTTCGGGGCATCCTTCGAAGGACTATACGGCCCGAAACTGAAGAAGTACCTTGCAAACGGATTCATGATGCGCCTTGAAAACGGATCCTACGCCCTGACCCCCGGCGGAATGTTCGTATCAAACTACATCCTCTCCGACATACTCGAGTTCGAGGATCTCGGGTCTTATATGGGAAATTTTTGAAACTAAACAGGCTGAGCTTCAGCCTGTTTTTTATGTGTTGATCCACTGCATAGGATGAAGTAAAATTTTCACTTTTTTTAAAGTATAGAATAAATCTCAAGCAAACGGACAAAACTTGTATTAAATAATACTTAACTTAAAAAGAAGGTACTTATGAAAATACTTGTTTCCCTGTCCCTGTCAATTCTTGCCGCATTTGTTCTGCTCAGTTATTTGCCCGTCCACGGTGAAGAAGCAATATATGAGGACACCGTGCGGCTTCACGTTATTGCACAGTCCGACAGCGAAGAGGATCAGGCACTCAAGCTGACTGTCAGAGACAGCGTTCTTCAATGCGTAGCCTCGTCATTGGAAGGAGTAAAAGAAACGGATACAGCCTGTGATATCATCGACGGCTTAAAAGATGAGATAAAGGCTTGTGCCGAGGAGACGTTGCGTCTTGAAGGGTGCAGTAACACCGTTAACGTTGATTTCGGATATGAAAAGTATCCCGTGCGTTACTACGATGGCTTCACCCTGCCCTCCGGCACCTACCGTTCCCTCAGAGTTACCATCGGTAAAGGCGAGGGTCATAACTGGTGGTGTATACTCTTCCCATCAGTGTGCATTTCTGATGCACTCAAGGCTGAAAAAGATTACGTAGCTGCCGGCTTTACACCGAATCAGTATAAGCTGATACAAAACGGAAGCGGTACAAAATATAAGGTACGCTTTAAAATTCTTGAAGTCCTCTCTGACATCATCGGCTTTAAATACTGATCTGTCAGCATATTCCCTGTGACAATATTTGGTAATTTACGGTGCTGAAAAAAGATTAATTTTTTTGATTTTTTTGAAAAAAGCTGTTGACAAAAGAGGACTCCTGTGATATAATACTATCGTTGTCAAGGCAAAGCCCCTGAACAACAAAATG
>CAYYRY010000301.1:0-157 GCA_964474245.1 uncultured Ruminococcus sp.
CTACAACCATTATATTGCATCCCTCATAAAAAGTCAAGCCTTTCCCCAAGTAAACCGCAAATCTCCCATAAACATCCACAGCAGGAAACCAACGCACACCCTCCCCCATCCCGTCCATCCAATCACCCAAACGTGTCATCCTGAGCGTAAGCGAGGA
>CAYYRY010000301.1:257-2254 GCA_964474245.1 uncultured Ruminococcus sp.
GCAAGGTGTGCTCGCACACCTTGACGCACATAATGCCGCAAGGCAGAATGTGCTGAGCGTAAGCGAGGAGCAAGGTGTGCTCGCACACCTTGACGCACATAATGCCGCAAGGCAGAATGTGCTGTAGCCAAACCCGCAGGGGGATGCGTAGCATCCGGATCTCCTTCATCACCCCACTATTTCCGCTACGGAAACATGATATAATATCCGTTCCTTCATATGCCGAAGGCATATATCACCCAGCGAAGGTGGATTTCACACCGCAGGTATATCACCCGTTCCGCGAGGAACGGATATCATTATGAGACCGAAGGTCTCATCCTCCCCATCACCCCACAAACCAAAGGAGCGAAGCACCTCGCCATCGCAAAGCACTCCGCTCCCAGAGCCTATTAAGCTTCGTTCAACGCATCACTTGTAAACCACGGAAATGACGGACGCCGTCACACCCTCAACAGGTGCGTTCACTGATATCTCGACCCTGTGAGCCTTGTTCTCAAGACCCTCCACAACGCGGAACGCACGGTCCGTGTTGCCCACGTAAACGTAAGGCACACCGTCAACTGTCACCTTCAACTCCGCCATAGTCTCGCCGGGACCAACGTCACCGCGCACATACAGCTCCGTTCCCGTAAACTCAAGCACCATGGGCTCGTTTCCGTTAAGACCCGTGCACTCAAAAGTATGAACGTCGTCCTCGGGCGTATTCACCGTCCAGCTTCCGAGAGACGTAAGCTTATCCTTGTCAGAGACGTCTAATGTCGTCATACCCATAAACCTGTCGGACGAGCCGAAAAGCTTCTCAGGAAGCGCCTTCACCGTAAGCTCCTCGCTCGAAGCAGCACCGACTTTTTCGGCAATTTCCGAAAGTAGATTTCTCACCATGCAGGCCTGAAGCTGATATCCCCACGTGTTGGGGTGCAGACCGTCGCGGGTCAGGTCCTCAAAGGTGAAGAGACCGTAGGACACCGCCTTCTTGCAGCCCTCGTGGAAGTCAACCACGGGAAGTCCGTAATACTCCGCAAGCTCCATGTGCATATCCCGGCATTTGCGGAAAGACTCAGTGTCGCCCTCCGCATTGTGAGCCGTCAGCACCAATATAACCGCAGTATCCTCGCCGTACTCAAGACAGGTGCGAACCACGCCGTCAATACTCTGCCTGTAGTAATCGCTGTCGTTTGCATCGTTGACCGTGTAATCCACGAATACGATGTCGGGATCGTGATCAAGAACGTCGTTCTGAAGACGGACAGCCGCATAGTCACTTCTCGTGCCGCCGATGCCCGCATTGTGAGCAGTCACCGTCGCCTCGGGGAAACGCTTCTGCAGCCACTGAGTAACAGCGGGAGCCCATTCAGCACCGTCGTATGCGCCGCCCTGAGTAAGAGAACCGCCAAGGTAAACCACGCTCAGTTCTTTGTCGTTCTCTGCTTTGGCAAACGCCTTATTCATACGTGCCAAGTTACCGACGGTAGCCAGTGATGCGTCAGAAACAGCACTGAGCACGTCCTCGGAAAGACCGATAGGATAGCTCTCGGAATCCGTGATGCGCTTGTAGCAGAAGTTGCAGGGAGCCGCCTTCGCAGAGGTGAGCTCACCCGTCACTTTGTTGCGGATAGCCATCTTCACGATGATCGTCTTATAATCACCGGCCTCAATGTCTCCGAATTCAATGGAGCTGCTGTAAGTAGTCTTAATATACTCGTACTGGCTGTCATCGATGACCAGCTCGTACTTCTCCGTGTCAAGCCTCATCTGAGGGAGAAGAATCTCGCCGATGGCGTCAGCCCTGTTGGGGAAACGGAGGGGGAGATCCTTACCGTACACGTTGATTATGGGATTCTTCCCGTCACACTCCACCAACTCAGTAATAGCCGCAAGCTTCATGTGCATGGGATCCTTGGCACCGGGGAGCGCATCAACGTAGCGCACCACGATGGTGGCGATCTCCGCACGGGTCGCGTTGTTCTTCGGGTTAAAGGCAGCGTTCTTGTCAC
>CAYYRY010000302.1:0-2240 GCA_964474245.1 uncultured Ruminococcus sp.
GATCTCGGGATATAGAGTTCCTCATACTTGGCGATTGCAAAACGGTCTGTCATACCGGAAATATAGTCTATTATCGCCTGTACGAAGATTTCTTTTGTCTGAAGCTCCTCGTATATCTTCTCATTTTCACACTGAAGAGCAAACGTAGTCAGCTCCCCTGCGGGAATGATGGAATCAAAGCAGTATCTTGCAAGCCATTTTTCAAACGAATTCACAAGGGTAGGTGTAAAATGTCTTCCTTCGGCCAGCGCATTCCAAGTGTACTTCCCTGCATAAAAATCAAGAAGCGTATTGAATATCTGCCTGATTACAAGCTCCGAATAATGAACAAACGGATCGAGCTTTTTATTGCGGTAGATATGCTCGTAATTAAATGCCTTTATCTCTCCGAGCTGCTCGTTGAACTGACGGCTCATACATATCCCCTTGTCAGGGGTGCTGTTTCTGCAAATGTCAATTATCATGTTGTGCATAATAACAGTGGTATTCATCACCTTTTCATCATTTGCTCTTGCCATCTTCAGAAGCTTGTTCTGTGCAGACTGATCGAGGAATCCCAAGCTGATAGCATCCTCGATATCACGTCCCACGTACGCTATCTTATCAGCCATCTTGACGATACACCCTTCCCAGGTCACAGCCTGATACTTGCCGGGGGCGTCAAAATCCTCGATATCTATGGATATATCTCTTGGGAATATTCCGTTATGATCAACCTCACCGCAGTGAGATATGATACCGTCCCTTACCGCATAGGTGAGATCGAGGTTCCTGTTAGTTTTATAATTGTCCTCAAGCAGCTCGATCTTATCAACAAACCTAAGACCGTTCTGCTCGTGCCAGAAGCTCTTGGAAAGATACTCCTCCGATATTGCCTGTATTACCCTCTCTCCCTGATGTCCGAAGGGGGCGTGTCCCAAGTCGTGTCCGATGGATATCGCCTTGATAAGCTCCTCATTCAGACCAAGCACCTTTGCTATTGTGGTACTGACAGACTCAACGTGGCTTACGTGCTCCATACGGGTACAGATATGGTCATTGTTGATGTTGAAAAACACCTGAGTCTTATGCTTCAGACGTCGGTACGCGCGGGAATGTAGTATCCGCGTATAGTCACGTGCAAACGGACTCCGGATATCATCAGCACGGGAATACAGTAATGACGGACGCATGATAAGCTTCTCCCAGTTTGGGTTCTCAGGCACAGCAGCTGCTTTTTTGAATATTTCTTCGCTCATTATTACCTCCGTTCCCGTTAAAGAGAAGAGCATAAAGCTGACTTCAATAACGATATATATGTTTATTATAACAAAGTACCCAGCTTATTTCAATAGATTTTGTTATATCGGTGCAAATTTTACATAATTTAAAACAATTCGTATATTGACAAATGAATTTATTTGTGGTAACCTTTACTTGGTAAATATCACTTGGAGGTGGTCTTTTGAATAAATCAATATATGCAGAAAAGGCAAAGCATATGACCGACGAAGCCATACTGCAATTAAGGAATAAATCTCCTCTCAGCACCTTCCTTGAAAGGGTCATTCTTACATCGGAAGCAGTTGAGCTTTTCGCAGGACTTCCGGGGCCGCTGTATACGGGACGGTGTTTGGAATACGTTTTGTCAAAGGCATCCTGCCCCATAAGTGACAAGGATGTGCTTCTCGGCAGATTCTCCGAAGTAGTACCGGATGAGGCAGAAGAAAAAGCTTTTCGTCGTGCCCGTAAGGTCATAGAAAAACACGGGTATTACACTCCCGACAACGGTCATACTCCCATTGATTGGGAAGAACTGATGCGAACAGGCATCGGCGGATATATTGAAAAATGCCATACCGAGCTTGAAAAACGCCGTGCCGAGTCGGACAAAGAGAGAGTTTGCTTTCTTGAAGGTGCAAATCTGGTATATAGTGCATTCAGACTATATATTACCCGATATGCAGATGCCGCAAAGGATGCGGGAATGGTTGAAGAAGAGACCATTTGCAGAAGGATCGCGTATGATGCTCCCACAAGCTTCAGAGAAGCTCTGCAGCTCGTGCTCATGATAGCTAATATTTACTCCGTATACTGTGTAAGCGAAAATGCTACGTTTTGCTGCGGCAGAATGGATGACTATCTCTTGCGTTTTTACACAGAGGACTTAGCAAAAGGCAGACTTACAAGAGAAGATGCGGGATATCTGATTGATGACTTCAACTGTAAGATAGCTCTCACCCTCGGTCGCGGTGAGCATC
>CAYYRY010000303.1:0-2238 GCA_964474245.1 uncultured Ruminococcus sp.
CCGGTAAGCCGGGCGGTCTCCTTGCTCCGCAGGACACCATCACCCGCGCCGAGGTTGCGCTGATCGTATACCGTTACAACAACTCTATCCTCGCGCACAGAGACAATATCAAATAATCTGAATCCAATCCCCCCAACCAAAGGAATGCCATGCGGCATTCCTTTGGTTTTTCTCTTGATTTTACCGCCGATCTGTGGTAATATGTGTATGAAAGAAAATTTGTTCCCCCTCCGCATTTTACCGTGCAGAAAGGATCACCATATGAAACTTCGAATCCCCGATGAAATAAAGCTGTTTTGTAATATCGACAGCGGTATAAGCTTCAAAGGCGGCGCGTCCACCTTCATTGAGTACGGCGACGTGTCCCTCACCCTTAAAGAAACAGGCAGCCGCCTGTCCGTTTTCGTCAAAGCCGACGTCTCCCCCCTGTTCCACATCCGCTTCCGCTGGAACTTTACCCCCGATGAAGAGCGCCTCGGCGTGCATATCCTCGGCGATACTTGGGAACGCTCATACGGGGAGCTTGAATGGCGCGGCGAGGTGCCTCAGCGCTTCATGCCATGGTATATGCTGGTCTCAAACGGCAGCGACCTGTCCCCCGATACTTCTCTCAGATACACCGAAGGCTTCGGCGTTGCCGTACGTCCCGGTGCCATGTGCTCGTGGCAGCACGACCCTCGCGGCATCACCCTTTGGATGGACGTGCGTTGCGGCGGTGACGGAGTTCTCCTCGGCGGCAGGACCCTTCACGTATGCGACGTCCTCATGGAGGAGTACCGCGGCGTGTCCGCTTTTGAAGCCGGCAGACGCTTCTGCAAGGCTATGTGCCCCGCGTGTCTGCCTACCGCCCGTCCCGTATACGGCTCAAACAACTGGTACTACGCCGTGGGTAACTCGTCCCACGAGCAGATATTAAGAGACACCGAGCTGGTCACCTCCCTGACGGAGGGACTTGATAATCCCCCGTACATGGTAATAGACGACGGCTGGCAGAAGTATCCGTGCAGCGGTCCGTGGCGCGAGGGTAACGAAAGATTTCCCGATATGCCCCGCCTCGCCCGCGAGATAACGGAAATGGGCGCCGTCCCCGGTCTGTGGGTCAGATTCCTCCGTGACAAGCACATCGAAAGCGGACTTCCCGAAGAATGTTACTTCACCCACCGCAGAGACACCCTTGACCCCTCCGTACCAGAGGTCATCGAGCACATAAAGGAGACCGTGCGCCGCTTCACCTCATGGGGGTACAAGCTCATCAAGCACGACTTTACCATGGAGGACATATTCGCCGTGCACGGCTACGAAAGAGGCGCATACCTTACCCCCAACGGCTGGAGCTTCCGCGACAGAAGCCGCACCACCGCTGAGATCACAGTGGCTCTTTACAGTGCCATCCTCGACGCCGCCGACAGCGACACCGTGATCCTCGCCTGCGAGACTCCGTCACACCTGACGGCGGGACTTGCCCACCTGATGCGCACGGGCTTCGACACCAGCGGAAGATACTTCGAGCGCACGAGAATTAGCGGAGTAAACGCCCTCGCCTTTCGTCTCATGCAGCACAACATCTTCTACGCCATCGATGCGGATTGCTGCGGTCACACGGGACGCATTGATTGGGCACTGAACCGCGAGTGGCTCAGGATTCTCGCCGACAGCGGCACGCCCCTCTTCATTTCCTCAGACCCCGACGTAACATTTGACGAGCAGAAGAAGTGCTTCCGCGAGGCGTTCAAAAAAGCCGCCCTGCAGGAGGAGGTCATGATCCCCCTCGATTGGATGGAGAACACCACCCCCGAATACTATCTTACAGGCGGCAAGGAGGAGCGCTATCGTTGGTACGCCGAGGAAGGTACCCATCAGTTCATTCCTCCCACTGACAAAGAATACTAAAAGCCACATATAACAAGAGTTCACATATACTATATTACGTAAAGGACTAAACCATGCAGAAAAGCATCACAATCCGCGGCGCGCGGGTGAACAACCTGAAAAACGTTGACGTAACCATCCCCCGCGACAAGCTCGTTATCCTCACGGGTCTGTCGGGATGCGGTAAGTCCTCCCTCGCCTTCGACACCCTTTATGCCGAGGGTCACCGCCGTTTCGTAGAAAGCCTTTCATCATACGCCCGTATGTTCCTCGGTCAGCTTGACAAGCCCGACGTGGACTCCATCGAGGGTCTCTCCCCTGCCATATCCATCGACCAGAAGACCACCTCCAAAAACCCACGCTCTACCG
>CAYYRY010000304.1:0-2223 GCA_964474245.1 uncultured Ruminococcus sp.
CTGCCAAGTCTGTAGCGGACTTTCACCGCCAAGTTGTAACGCGTGCCGAGCGCACGAGAAAAAACTCCCGCAATGCTATATGAGCATTACGGGAGTTTTATATCAGGGTCAGAATTTGCCGCCTCCGCCGCCGTGGGTTCTTCCGGAGGACGAGGTGTGAGTCGATGAGCCGCCTCTTCCGCCGTTCCCTTCATCACGGGGAATCGCTCTCACGTCAAGAGTCTTATACAGAAACAGATCTCTTGTTCTTGTCAGATTCATGCTTCCGTTTACAACATAGTTCTTCGCTTCATTTCTCGGACGCACTGTTTTCAACTGAAATCTCATGACGGTTACAGCTATAAGCGCCACAATGAATCCGGGTATCAGACACATAAAGAATGTTATCACAGGTTCAAACGGCTCCTCAGGCATATTGTCAACGTCATAAGGTGCACCGGTCTTTGCCTGTGTTATAAACCTGTCACACTGGTCAGCAAATATCTCAAATGCATCTGCGTAATATCCCTCACCAAGATCCCAAAGGAAGCTGTCGGCTATGTATTCAAGTCCCGCATCGGTAAATGCTGTTATACCGAAGCCGGTGGTTGTCATATAATAGTCTCTGTCTTCCATGCTGATGAGAAGGAGGATACCGTCATAGCTATCTCCAAAGCCATAGCCGTTATAATCGTAGAAATCATCGGCATACGCTTCGGGAGTTTTACCGTCGAGCGTTTCAACAGTAACTACAACTACGTCAAGCTGTTGGCGGTTACTGATCTCATCAAGCTTTGAAAGAAGATCTGCTTCTTCATTACTTGTCAGAAGGTCAGCCATATCAACAAGTCTGCCTGATTCAGCCTCAGCGTATGTGGGTATGACCGCAACTGCAAGGAATACTGCAAGGATAATAAGCGAACATATAATTTTTCTCATATCCACCACTCCTTACATGATCCACAACAGCCAACAGAGACCGTAAGCAATTGCGGTAATATCTCCGGTGAGACCGAAGAGCCACTTATTATACGCAGACTTATCAAGGGTAAGGTCACCTGCAAACTTGCCTGTCTGTCCGTTCATGGCAAATATATATTTTTTATCCTTCCATGTGGTACTCAAAAGCCACACGGGATACAGTGCATATTTTGCCTTGCCGTTATTAAGACGAATGGAGCTTGACTGCTGAACAACAGTGCTGTATCCGTCAAAGGTACTTCTGAACGCATCTTCTGTGGTACGCTTGATCCTGTCATTGGCACGTGTGATGCTCTCTTCAGCCGTAACGTCATATTTGTCCGCAAGGAATCCTGACAGATACGCAGTTCTGAAATCTACCGCTTCATTGAAATTGAACGGCTCAATGGACTCCATCAGAGTGTCATCCATTTTCATACTTCCGTCTACGGGAACACTGGCAAAGGAAATGTTTCCTCCACGGAGAACAGAGTAATAGTTAGTCTCGGTGTAAATGTTTCTGCTGTCCTGCCATGTGCGGATAATAGTGCCTTTACAACGGATATCCGCATCTGCATCAGCATCAAAAAGCCACACTGGAACGTATATACCCTTCACTTCATCAATATGGTTTTCATCCTTGAATACCTTAGGAAGGAGCTTCTTACCCATGTAATGCTTTCGCAGAGCTTCCTTTGCTGCATTCTTGTCGTATTTAAACGGAATAACGTAATCGGGCTTCAGCATACCGGAAAAGTTACTTACCATTATTACGTGGTTTCCGCAAAATGGGCATGAGGTTGCCGCGGTAGTTTCATCACAAACGATCTCACCGCCGCACGATTCACACACGTATGATCTGAGGACAGCATCCTCACCGTCACTCCACTCCGCACCGGGATCCGTATTCCAGGACATATCCTCGGGAATATCATTCTTCAGCTCGCTGTCATACGCTTCAAGAGTTTCCACAGGAAATTCAGTATCACAATACGGGCACTTCATATTCTGAGACTTGGTGTCAAACTCGATCGAGCCGTCACAGCAAGGACATTTATATTGTAATTCAGCCATAAGCCGTTCCTCTTTTTCAAATAATACCGTTCATCGGCAATAGAACTGCCGATGAACGATATCTGTAATTTTTTAAGTTATGTTACCTGAGATCAAACGATATCTCCGTTGTCGAAAGCATCACCGCACTCGGGGCAGAACTTGGGGGCCTTTGTGGGGTCCTCGGGTGTCCAGCCGCATTTGTCGCACTTGTACTGAGGTACACCCGCA
>CAYYRY010000305.1:0-2206 GCA_964474245.1 uncultured Ruminococcus sp.
AAAAGTTTATGTACCATATTAACGTATTATTTGATTCAGAGCTTCTTCTCTTCTCTTGCGATCCTGTTGAGTATTCCGTTAATGAATGGAGGCTCCTGCTCGTCGCCGAATTTCTTGGACAGCTCTACAGCCTCATTTATGACGACCTTGGGAGGAACCTGCGTGTTAAGGAGCTCATAAATGGCAAGGCGGAGAATGGTTCGTGTAACACCTGACATTCTTGAAGCAGACCAGTTTTTTGAGTCCTTCTCAACAAGTGCATCGGCCTCGATCATAAATTCCCTGGCGCCGCTAAATGTCTCTCTGATATAACCGTTTTCGGGTATATGATCGTCCTCGTCGTAAAAAGCCGCAAATGCATCATTACTGTCGATCTCAGCATTATAGTCAACAGAGAAAAGCATCTGAAATACTCTTTCTCTTCTCTCATTTTTGGTATTTTCAAAATCAATCATTGTCTTGAAGCCTTTCTATAGTTGATCAGAATTGATAAATATATAGATGAACTTATAAATGTATAATAGTATTTATAATTATACATCAAATATACACTTTTGTCAATGCCATACTTAAATATGATATTAAATTATATGCTCTTTGACTCGAATAACCTTCAAAAAGTAAAAACTCCCACATATGAGAAGCCGAAAAAGCAGGCTTTTTCATATGTGGAAGCTATTCTGTAACGATTATCTCTCGTTGAGAGGGATATATTTTCTTACAGGGGTTATCTCCTTATATGCAGGACGCATTATCTTGCTGGAACCGACAAGCTCTTCGAGTCGGTGAGCGCTCCAACCTGCAACGCGTGCTATAGCAAAGAGAGGGGTATACAGTTCTGCCGGCAGATCAAGAATATCATAGGCGAGTCCGCTGTAGAAGTCAACGTTAATTGAAACTCCCTTGTACATTTTGCGGTGATCTGCAATGATCTGGGGAGCAAGCTGCTCTACCGAACGGTAAAGTCTGAACTCGTCATCTCTTCCCTTTTCGGCAGCAAGCTTTTCAACAAGACTGCGGAAAATGCAGGCTCTGGGGTCTGATACGGAATATACCGCGTGTCCGACACCGTAAATAAGACCTGTGCCGTCAAACGCCTCCTTGCATACAATCTTCTTGAGATAAGCTGCAACCTCTTCCTCATCATCGTAATCACGTACGTGCTCCTTGATATCGTCAAACATTCTTACGACCTTTATATTGGCACCGCCATGCTTCGGACCTTTAAGGGAACCAAGAGCAGCGGAGATCGCAGAATAGGTATCAGTTCCGGAAGAAGACACAACCCTTGTTGTGAACGTTGAGTTATTACCGCCGCCGTGCTCAGCATGAAGGATGAGAGCTACGTCAAGAACAGCAGACTCAAGCTTGGTATAAGAGCTGTCAGGGCGAAGAAGATGGAGGAAGTTCTCCGCTGTGGAAAGTTTTGGATCAGGGGAATGGATAAAGAGGCTGTTGCCGTTATGATAATGCTCGTAGGCATGATAACCGTAAACGCTGAGAAGAGGAAATACGGAGATAAGCTGGAGACACTGTCTCAGAACGTTGGGAATAGACGTGTCATCGGGAGCATCATCGTAGGAATACATGGTGAGCACGCTCCTGGAAATTGCGTTCATTAAATCCTTACTGGGGGCTTTCATAATAACGTCTCTGACGAATGAAGGAGGCAAGGAACGGTAGCTTCCGAGAAGCTTGTTAAATGCCTTAAGCTGAGCTTTGGTGGGAAGCTGGCCGAAAAGAAGAAGATATACAGCTTCCTCAAAGCCTGCTCTTCCCTCTTTGAGACAAGCATCAGTCAGGTCATTGACATTAACACCTCTGTAATAAAGACGACCGTCACAGGGGACTATCTTTCCGTCAACCTCGCAGCGTGCGGTAACTTCTGATACACTGGTAAGTCCTGCGAGGATACCGCTTCCGTCAAGGTCACGAAGGCCTCTCTTTACGTCATACTTACCGTAAAGTTCAGGAGGAATAACAGAATTACCGGACACCAGTTCGGCAAGCTCATATATTTCTTCCGTAATTTCTGAATAATTTCTTAGTTCCTGTGCGTTCATCTTGACCTCCATAGTAAAATATACTATATATTATACACGTAAATTGAAACTTCGTCAATAGTAAAAATGCAATTTTAACAGAAAATATATTCTTTTTTATTATTTTCAACATTATTTTTTGAAAGATAAAGAAATAAAAAATT
>CAYYRY010000306.1:0-2204 GCA_964474245.1 uncultured Ruminococcus sp.
GTGAGATTTTCGAGAGCATTGATGGGATTGACCGCACCGTAAGAGAAGAGCTTGGAATCAAAGATTCTGAAGAATACGACGGTGTCGATTTGCATGGTTACGTTATCTTTTGTGATAACGGGCTGGGGGGGAGAGTCGATGAACTGTTCCTTGAGGGTAATTCTTCTTGCAACTCTTTCGAGAATCGGAATCTTAAAGTGGATTCCGGCATCCCACGTCGTTTTGTACTTTCCGAGGAACTCAACGACGTCCTGAGTTGCCTGAGGAACGATTCTGATGCACGAAATGATGATTGCGATCAGAACAATGATGATTACAGGTATAAAAAATCCCATATGTTTATTCCTTTCCGCCATTTGGCAGTAAAATTAACAAAGTATTCAGTTTTCGATAATCTTTCTTGCTTCAAGATAATAACGTTTGCTGCGGGAGTCACCCATGGAGAAGGTCTTTCTCGGCATAGGACCGTTTTTTATGTATGAGAATAATTTGGATTTGTCAAATCCGTCGAACATAAATGCTATGGAGTTTTCGGACACTAATGCTCTGAGCTCGCTTTCACCGTGGATGTAGTCGCAAACGGCTCCGTCATGAGACGATACGTATTCGTCGATGAAATTCTGGAGTGTGCCTACGGTCATATCGTGGGAGGTTTCAAAAAATGTATATACGTTTTCGGAATCTGCCATTATGACCCTCGTTTCCTGACCTGATCTTCCGATCCTTGCAATTTTTGAAAGGGATGAGATTACGTCGGAGGGATCTACGTTTTTCAGTATACGGTGGATAGGCTCGAATTCGATGGCTGGGTCGGAGACCGAAACTATCTCGCAAAGGGCGTATCTTGCAGGATGATCACTTAAGTCCCGTTTTGCGCATGATTTAAGATTTTCGTAGTGTGCCTTGGCTGCGGCGAGAGAATGGTTTCCGTCTCCTACCGCATATGGGAGAGCACATAGTGCTTCATTTTTTGAGATCAGTCGGGATACCTCAGATGCTGCTTCGCCCTCAATGGCATAGCCTTTAATATGACCTCCGCCAAGCATCAGATCGAAATCGTAAATAACAGGACAATTTAAGGCAACAGCTTCAACGGCACTGTAGAGATCGCATCTGTCATCGGCAAAGATCATCGCATGGGGAAGCTCTATGGAAGCCATTGCACGAAGGGCGCTGCGCGGGGGGATCCTCTCGGCAACTGTCTGCTCGGTTGCACGTATATCGGAACGGGAAGTTTTGGAAAAGTCATATTCTTCAAGATCGAGCTTTCCTAAAATACCGCGTCTGATTTTACCGTTAGACAGAGTTCTTTCTATGTAAACGTAACCGCTTAGCTGACGGAAGTGTATGGCGTCAGAACCTTCCGCCATAATGTTTTTTACTTTGTCTGACTTATCAGCCTCAAGCTGTGTTCCGAGATAAGCCTCGGGCAGTATGTAATCATACGCTGAAGGTGCAGAATCTATGATACTCTCGACTTTCTGCCAATAGGATAAATCAGAAGTAAATTGGTCGCAGGCGATGACAGCCCACTTTGTAAAAGCATGGCTTTTGGGCGGGAAATCGGGGATAAGAATATCTGCGCATGAGAAGATCGGGGATTTTGCCATAAGTACAACCTTTCAGGGGTAATTAAGAATAAAAATGGTGTCGTGTATTAACATATATTATATAACAAAACTAAATAGATGTCAATATACTGTTAGAGATATGCGTGGATTTATACTGTATATTTGTTCAAAAATAACATTGACAATCAAGACGGATACAAAGTATAATAATGATTAATACTAATTATTTTGAGGTACAATAATTATGAGTGAAAATATATTTGCAGAGAGATATACAGACTGTCTCAAGGTTGTAAAGTTCGGCGGAAGCTCTCTTGCAGATGCTGAGCAGTTTAAAAAGGTCAAGACGATAATTATGGCAGAAAACTCTGCAAGACGTTACGTAGTACCGTCTGCGCCCGGCAAGCGCTTCAAGGAAGACGATAAGGTCACCGATCTTCTCTACGAATGCTATAACCGTTCCGCACAGGGGGAGTCGATCGACGAGGTATTTGACAGGATCATTGCACGTTACGATGATATCGTAAACACCCTCGGCCTTGATCTTGATCTTTCCGACGAGTATCTCCATATTAAGTGGTCTATCAAGCATCACGCAGGTCGTGACTATGCTGCAAGCCGCGGCGAATATCT
>CAYYRY010000307.1:0-2178 GCA_964474245.1 uncultured Ruminococcus sp.
ATCGCTTCTTTATCCCACGGGGGGTGGACAAGTCTTGTTTTACCGTCCTCGGTGTCACCGAGAATGTCGGGAATAAGATATCCGACACAATCGATCATTTTGACTTTTGCCGTAATACTGTCGCCGAGAGAAATACTGACAGCCTCATCCGGTATGAATTTCGGTTCCGTCGTCATAATAGTTCTGCCGCCTGCACTTTGGGGAAGCTCATCGGCAGCGCGGCTCTTTTCATGTTCATTTCCAATGCCCGGAATGACCAGTTCCTCCATGAATTTTCTGATAAACGTTGATTTTCCGCTTCTTACGGGACCGACGACACCTATAAAAATCTCTCCGCCGGTTCTTTCGGCTATATCTTTGTAGATATTCTGACTTTTTGTCATGACTTCTGTGTTCCTTTCGTTACTTGTTCGATGAAAAGCTTGGTAAAGATTATGTTACACAGTATAAAAATATGCACGGTAATTACCTTTTTACCGTGCATATTTCTTGGGTGTCATGAGTCAATCTTGAATTCATTCAGTATGTGGGTGCATAAAAAGAATATTATTATCCGGTGATTGCTTCGTCTTTCAACTTACAGACTATAAAGCTCAGAATACTTCTTTTCAAGATAATCCGTGTAGTATGTGGGATCGAACTCTTCACCGAGTACATTTTTCAACAGATCGCCGGGCTTCATCATGCAGCCGTACTTCCAGATGTGCTCACGGTTCCACTCGTTGATGGGAGCAAAATTACCGTTTGCAAGACAAGCGTCAACGTCAACGGACTTACGCATTTTTGCGAGAATGTGTGCGCCATATGCACTGCCGAGGGCGTAGGATGGGAAGTATCCGATACCTCCGCCTGACCAATGGCTATCCTGAAGCACACCATGCTTGTCGTCGGGAACGTCTACACCGAGATATTCCTTGTAGAGACGGTTCCACTCGGAAGGGAGATCCTTTACTTCAAGCTCATCCGCCATAACTCTGCGCTCAAGCTCATAGCGTATCATTACGTGTAAGCAATAAGTGACCTCATCTGCTTCGGTGCGTATCAGAGAAGGAGTTACAAGGTTGACAGCACGGTACAGGTCGTCGGCTGTGTATCCCTTCATCTGCTTGGGGAAACATTCGCATACCTTCGGAAAGATGTAGTCAATAAAGCCGCGGCTTCTGCCGAGAAGGTTTTCGTAAAAACGGCTCTGGCTTTCGTGGATACCCATGGAAACACCGCCGTCAAGTACAGTATACGCAAAGCTGTCGTCGGAATGCATATCGTAAAGGGCGTGACCGCCTTCGTGGATAACGCTGTACATGGAATGGGTGAAGTTGTCTTCCTTGTAGTTGGTGGTAATTCTCACGTCGCGATGAGAACCGATACTGGTGGTGAATGGATGTTCCGTGGTTCCGAGACCGCAGAGATCAAGGTCGATGCCGATGGTACGCATGAGCTCGTAGGAGAACTCCTCCTGAGCACGGCTTGGGAAACTGCCGTGGGCAATAGAGTCATCAAGCTGCTTTGCCGCCGTGATCTTTGCAATAAGGGGAACGAGCTTTGATTTCAGAGCAGAGAAAAACTCATCACACTTTTCACAGGTGAGTCCCTCCTCGTAATTTCCGAGGCAGTAATCGTAGGGCTTTTTCTCAGGGGCACAGTAGTGTGCAAAACGTTTCTGCGTAGCGAATATTTCCTCAAGAACGGGACGGAATGATTCAAAATCGCTGTCCTCTTTGGCTTTGTGCCATACGTCGTCGGCTTTTACGAGAAGCTCCTGATAGGCTACAAACTCGTCCATGGGAATTTTCTTCATCTCTTTGATATCACGGTACATAAGCTCGACAACACGTCTGTCCTTTTCAGACAGGGTGTCCTTTGTGTCGTTAAGATCCTCAAGAAGGGAAACGGTCTCTTCACTTGTTGATATTTTATAGCTTTCCTCTGTCAGTATACCGAGGGCGTGAGCTCGGTTAGATGCCGTCTTCTTCGGGGCGGTGGTGGCTCCGTCGTAATAGATGAGTGCCGCTGCATGATCGTATGCGCTGAGCTTTGACTGTATGTCATAAAGTTTCTGCATTGATTCTGTTACGTTCATTTGTACTCTTTCCTTTCAAAATATATTCCGTGATCTGCGGATAATGAAATATTATACATATTAATCTCCATTCTGCCGCTAAAGCGTCAGCACAAATA
>CAYYRY010000308.1:0-2170 GCA_964474245.1 uncultured Ruminococcus sp.
CACTCTCGGAAACCTTGTTAACCGTACCGTTGCAATGACAAAGAAGTACTTTGACGGTGTGATCCCCGCCCCCGCTGAGGAAAGCGACCTTGACCGTGACCTTAAGTCCACCGTTCTCGGTGCAGTAGAGAAGTATTCCGCCCACATGGACGAATTCCATATTGCTGATGCGCTTTCCGAGGTGTTTACGGCTCTCAGACGTGCTAACAAGTATATCGACGAGACAACGCCTTGGGCTCTCGCTAAGGATGAAGCAAACCGCGCAAGACTCGGTACGGTTCTTTATAACCTCCTTGAGTCAATCCGTATTTGTGCCGTACTCCTTTCTCCCATTATCCCCGACGCGGCCACCAAGATATTCGCTCAGATCGGTACTGAGATAGGCTGCTATGAGTCTACATCCGTATTCGGTAAGCTTGAAGCAGGTAAGTCCGTAGGTACTCCCGAGGTTCTCTTCTCCCGTATTGACGAGGTCAAGTTTATGGAACAGATCGAGGCAGAGAAAGCCGCTGCAGAAAAGGCTGCCGCAGGCGAGCCTGTGACTGAAGACACCGAGCATCTTCCAACTATCTCCATTGACGATTTTGCTAAGGTGGAGCTCCGCTGTGCTAAGATCGTTGAGTGCGAGAAGATCAAGAAGGCAAAGAAGCTTCTGAAGCTTCAGGTTGACCTCGGATTCGAAAAGAGACAGGTCGTTTCCGGTATTGCACTTTACTATGAGCCTGAACAGCTCATCGGCAAGAAGGTAGTTCTCGTATGTAACCTTGCTCCCGCAAAGCTTTGCGGCGTTGAGTCCAACGGAATGATCCTGGCTTCAGGCGAAGAGGAAGTAAACGTTATCTTCCTTCCGGAGAACACTCCTCTCGGCTCTAAAGTCAGATAACTCATTCTGATTTGAAGATAACCTATAATGACAGTTTGGGGGCGTACAGATGTGTATGCCCCTAAAAAATATTACATATGTATTAGCTTGATCATATAACATAACAAAGGAAGCTCAAATGAATAATATCAAATATTTCGATACCCACGCCCACCTTCATGATACACGGTATGAAAGCAGTGAATGGGGAAGTACAGACGGTATGATAAATGCAGCTGTTGAGGCAGGACTTGTCGGTGCAGTGAACATAGGTACAAACCTTGAAGATGCCAAAAGAGCCATCGAATTTGCGGAAAGGTATCCGTTCATTTATGCCGCTGTAGGTATGTACCCATCCGAAGCACAGTATGCAGGTAATATGCTTGATTCTCAGCTCTGTGAGATCGAACAGATTCTTTCTCATCCAAAGGTCGTAGCATTAGGTGAGATCGGTCTTGACTATCATTATGACGATACCGATAAGGAAGTACAGCAGTATGCATTTGATGCGCAGATGCAAATGGCAGACCGTCTTTCTATCCCTGTGGTAATTCACGACAGAGATGCTCACGGCGATACAATGGACACAATCAGAAAATACTCTAAGGTACGCGGTGTAATGCACAGCTTCAGCGGCAGCGCAGAGATGGCACGTCAGCTTGCATCCTTAGGATGGAGCATTTCATTCAGTGGCCCTGTGACATATAAGAACGCAGCTAAAGTAAAGGAAGCCGCTGCTATAGTTCCAAATGAAGCTTTACTCGTTGAAACTGACTCCCCTTATCTTCCTCCCGTACCGCACCGCGGAAAAACCAATTACCCCGGTTATGTTGCATATACCGTCCGCGCACTCGCAGAGATCAGAGGGGTAAGTGAAGAAGAAATCGCAAACCTTACAGTCAATAACGCAAAACGTTTCTTTAATATCTGATTCCCAAAAATGCACCACAGAAGTGAAATGCACCCCAAAAGTGTCTAACTTTTGGGGTGCATTTCAACTTTTAACGATTAATTAGTGTTGAATTATTCCTTGATATCAGTACCATTAGTATCAGCTTCAGCATTCTTTGAAGGAAGCAAATACTTCAGAACAACAAGCGTTCCAATAGTAAGAACTGCGCTTATAGGAAGTGCAATATACCAGGAGTGAACAAAACCGGCGATAATGAAGGAAACAAATGAAATACCTGCAACAGTCAACGCATAGGGAAGCTGAGTTGAGACGTGGTTGAGGTGATCGCAATCAGCACCTGCGGAGGACATGATTGTAGTATCGGAAATGGGCGAGCAGTGGTCGCCGCAAACAGC
>CAYYRY010000309.1:0-2152 GCA_964474245.1 uncultured Ruminococcus sp.
GTCTCGTTTCCGGCGGTACAGACAACCACCTTATGCTTGTTGATCTTCGTCCTTTTGGTATCACCGGAAAGGATATGGAGAAGCGTCTCGACGAGGTACATATCACCGTAAATAAGAATGCTATCCCCAATGATCCTCAGAGTCCCTTCGTAACAAGCGGTATAAGAATCGGTACCCCCGCTGTCACTACACGCGGATTCGGTAAAGATGAAATGAAGCTTATTGCACGTTTTATCGGTGACGTTGCACGCGATTTCGAAGGTAACAAGGATAGAATATCTGCTGAGGTTACCTCTCTCTGCGAGAAGTTCCCTATTTATGCGGAATAATATACATTAACAGTACGTATACTATTTATTCGCACTCTTCATTCGTATTCTTAAATCGAATGAAGAGTGCTCACAAGAAAAAAACGCCTGTCATACGACGCCTTCGCAATAATCCGTCCGTCTTGGCGGCAGAATGGAGCTCCCAATGGTAATAGATCAGAATCAGACAACCATCGCATACCGTTGTCCCGAATGCGGTGCAATAGTTCGCAGTGTTGTCGGAATTTTTTCACTTTCCGCCGATATGATAAAGCTGAAATGCCCTTGCGGCGGTTCGGCTCTTGATATCGTGTATACAAAGGACAAAAAACTTCGCCTCACCGTTCCCTGTCTCGTGTGTCCCTCACCCCATTCTTATCTGATATCATCATCCGTTTTCTTCAAAAACGACATATTTACCCTGACCTGCACGTATTCAGGACTCGACGTTTGCTTTATCGGAAACGAAGAAGGAGTTGGGCGTGCCATTGAGCTTAACGAGGCAGAGCTTATAGAACTTGCGGGCGAGGATGCTCTTCAGATGCTGTCGGGATCAAAAGGCTCTTCCGAATCTCTCACCGATCCTCAGGTAATGGATATCATAACCTACGTCATAAAAGAGCTTGAGGACGAAGGAAACATTCACTGCAAATGCGAAGACGGCGGCGAATATGAGCTTCAGCTCGGCGACGAAGAAGTTTATGTAGTATGCAAAAAATGCGGTGCAGAATATGCGATACAGGCAAACAGCCTCAGTGCGGCACACGCATTCCTTAATGCCGACGAGATAACACTGACCTGATTGTTGTAACCAAATCCGTCTCTCAGCATAGAATAATATCAGAGCACAGCAAAAGTGCTCCGCAGTCACAGAGGATCTTTTCTACGGCTGCATCTTACAATGAAAAGGATATTATTAATATGGGATGCCTTTGCAATCTTTTTGACAGTGACGATTTCATTTGGTTCGTAATTCTTGCTATTCTTATCGTTTCCTGTGGTAACTGCTGCCGCGGCTGCTGACTTAAAGCTTGACAAATCTTAACTCGGCTATCTCACGCCTAAATTGGCGTATTGAATCATGGCAGAGTTAGCAGTACTACACCTGCGGGTGGGTCACGCAAATCATGTGACTCACAAAAAGTAACAGATATCAAAAGTCCGCTTGCCTCACGGCAGGCGGACTTTTAAGTTTCCGCAGCGGACAATTATCATGATCTCAACGAACAAGCAGCCAAATAGAATAATAATCGTGAAAATTCATGTAATTCTTGCTTTTTGAACGAATAAATATTCGTTTTTTATTCCTAAAAACCCACAATCATAACAATAATAGCCAATAAAATCACCTGATATGTTTAATTATTGTTGCATTTGGAGAAGATAATATTTGTGTGTTTTTATGCAAAAAAAAAGTTGACACGGCAAAACAATTGTGGTAAAATGTCATCATTAAATATTTTGGCGGTCATGATATAAGCTGTGACCGGGTTTATTTCATTCATCAGTATAAAAGAAAGGTATGGTATAACATACATGAGCAATAAAATCAGAGCCGGTGTTGTAGGTGCAACCGGTATGGTAGGACAGAGATTCGTAACTCTTCTCGAGAATCACCCCTATTTCAAGCTTACCGCTGTTGCTGCCAGCGCAAGAAGCGCAGGAGTTCCTTACCGTGAGGCGGTTGAGGGCAGATGGAAGATGAAGGGTCCCATCCCGGTTGAAGCTGAAAACATGATCGTGAAGGATGCCGCTGACATTGACGCAATGAAAGCTGAATGAGACTTCATTTTCTGCGCCGTTGACATGAAAAAGGATGCCATCCTTGCGCTTGAGGAAGCTTA
>CAYYRY010000310.1:0-2142 GCA_964474245.1 uncultured Ruminococcus sp.
GTCGCCGGTTTTTGTTGAGCACCCCTGCACTCCCTTTTTGGGTCTTGCGAATTCCCTAGCCAAAAGTGGCATTGCCGCCAGCTCTTCGTTTTTCATTGATTACCTCCGTAGTCGAAATTTTGTATAATACACTATTTATAATTTTATCACAAAAGGCAAAATATTAATGTATTATTTGTAAACTTTTGTGAAAACAGCTTGTTTATTCAGCTGTTTAGCAATATAATATACTGGCAGATAACCATAACTTCTGCAAAAAACGGTTTCCGGCAGGTGTCTCATGCTTAAATTTTTAAAAGATAATTCCTACATGATAACTAAACTGATCTTAAATCAGATTGGTTCGACCATTCTCGGTCTCTGTGTTTCTGTGGTCGCTACGACAAACAGACCGTGGCTGTTTGCTTTTGTAAGCCTGTTTGCCACTTGCTTCTATCTCTTCCTTCTCTACTCTGCTATGTGGGAGGAAGGCGGTAAAGAGAGGATCAAGGTTGACGGCGGCAGAGCCGATATGAAGCCTCTGCGCGGTCTTTGGATCGCCCTCGCTGCCAACGTACCTAATATGATACTTGCCTTCCTCGTGTTCATCGGATTCCTTTTCGGTTCGACAAACGGAATTGCCGCATGGGAATGGGCAGGAAATATCGGCGGTGTTGCGGCAGTTATCGCAAGACTCTTCGAAGCAATGTACTTAGGGCTCATCCAGACCCTTCCCCCCGCTAATCCGCTTACTTACGTAGTCATCATCATCCCCGGTGTGGCTGTTGCCGCCGGTGCATATGCCCTCGGTCTTTACAACAGACGCCTCTTTGGATTTGCTAAAGTCAATACAAAGAAATAATAAAACAGAGCTTTGAATGAGCAAAGATCTATCTGCTTAATTCAAAGCTCTTTCTTTATCCTGATTGTAACGTGTTCAGTACTCAGTGATTTTTATTATAATTTATGATACCGGCAACGATCACAGCAAGTGATATTACAGCGGCAAACGCGATCGGTAAAATACCGAGTTTTGATTTATGATCAACAAGTAAAACACCGCCCCAGATCACAAGAGCAAACACCGCCGCAAGCAAAAGTGTAGCTGTAATAACAGCCGCAGCTCTATATCCTTTACTTCTCCTCTTCTCAGGTACGATAAGGAAAAACAGTTCAAGAAATACTTCTAATAATACTTCAATCACGACATCCATAGTCTGCTCCTTTTAATTTTAAAACATTAAGTGAAACTGGTTATCATTTATCTGCGGACTTACTCAATTCTCTGGATTAAACAAGATTGTAAGTAACAAGTGAGTGACCGCAATATTTACAAGTACCATCACCGGAGTTGTCCGTAAGTGTACATACGGGACATATCGGTGACGCGTTATTCTCCAGCCTTATCGTACGCTTCGAGCCGTAAAGATGGAACACAAAGTCTCCCTTTTTGAAGCGGTCAAGGTCATAGTTACTGTTCACGGGACCTCTGTATACTACCTTCTCCCTTATTCCCTTTTGCGTCGCCACCGTAAGCTTTACCACGTTGATGTCGTACAGCCGTCTCACAAGGATCTTATTCGTAACCGTGGTCTTTACCATGACCGACAGTACCTCCCCGTAATAGGTCTCGTCCATAAGTCGGTGCGGCACACCCGTCAGAACGAACGGAAGCACCAAAAGCGCCATATATGCCGCAACCTTGAAGCCTGTGTTGGCGTCATCGGTTATCACGTTTCCGAAAACTGCGGCAATAAACGTGTCACCGTGGGCGACAATGAAGTACAGCACGAGAATAGTCAGCACCAAACAAGGTATTATTCTTTTAAGGGCACATATTCTTGAATACCGTCTCAGATCCGGAGGGAGTTTTATACGTTTCATATTCAGGTCAATTACTTACTCCATTTCTTTCTGAAAATCATGATCATAATGATATAAACTACCGTAACAAGTACCGTTGCTACCAGGAATCCCAATATTCCACCGCCGACGGAAGGCAAAACACTCCCGATCATCTGAATGGGCGTATACACGATAAGCAAAGCGGTAACGGTACGTTTTCCGAGCAAATATTTATCAAGATTTATCAACAGCCATGATGCAAGATTAATAAAAGCAAATACTGCCAACGCTTTGTATTCACTTCTGAACATCACTTTC
>CAYYRY010000311.1:0-2100 GCA_964474245.1 uncultured Ruminococcus sp.
TCAGACTGTTTTGACTATCGTAAAATAGTATGTGACGATTTTTGATATTGACAGTTATTCAAATGTACCCTAAAGTAAATTACAGCCCAAATATCATTATTCGCTATTCTTCAACAGCGGTTTTGAGTGCACAAAAAAGCATCAGTCCCATTGCCTAAGGCAAAAGGACTGATGCTTTAGTATTATGCTTCAATAATTGTAGTTTACGCTCTTGTTGTATTCATCTGCAAGTATATCCCATGTTAAGGGATCCACCGTTCCGGTAACAGGCAGATTATTAAGCCTCTGGAATATCTCCACCGCCGCCATTGTGGCTCGGTCATAACGTCCGCTGACAGGTACGTGCGGAATATCGTATATGATCGACAGCGAGTTGAGCATCAGCTGCGTAATGAACACAAGCTCACTCACCTCTCCCTCAAAAAGAGAGTAACCTGTATTGTTCGGATACGGTACGATACCCTTTCTCACACTCCGTATATTATCATTTACATATCCTTCCGTCATAATAAGCTCCGATCAGCCGTCAAAGCGGCAACAAAAAAATTATAAGCAAACACATCTCCCATAGAGCAATCATGCCCCGTTGTAGAGATCCAAAAACGTGTCGACGATACTGTTCCAAGTTACCGAACCTACGACTCCGTTGGGAGTCAGACCGAAGAGTCTCTGATATGTTCTGACCGACTCCGCTGTTGAGTTTCCGAATACCCCGTCAGGTGTTATCTTAGGTATCTCCGTATACGTGTCTGAGATATAGTTAAGGTACTCCTGAATGTATAATACCTCATCACCCTCCGACCCGACACGCAACGGAAAACCGGGGTACAGTACAACCTCAGGCGGTAAAAATCCCACTGGCAATACGTCAAGTATTCCCCTGTATGCTGACAGAATCACGTCCCACACCTCAGGCGTAACGCTTCCCGTGACGTCAAGACCGTATGCCGCCTGAAAGCTCTCCACCGCCCCTCTCGTACGCTCTCCGAAAGTTCCGTCAACCGTCAACGGCGTGATGCTGTCATTAAACAGGCTGATAAAATCAAGCAGATACTGAAGCTCCCTGACCTCTATGCCCGTGTCACCAAAATTAAGTTCACTTTCAAATATATCCTCCACCTCGTCAGGTGGTATGATCTCTGAGTTAAGCTCGCTGACCCGTCTCACAGCATTGTAAACTCTGGCTATACTGTACCATGTGTCCCTCCCCACAACCCCGTCTGCAGGCAGTGAAAATATCCGTTGAAATTCACGAACCGCCTCATCAGTTTCGCTTCCGAATATGCCATCCGCAATGGGAATCCTCGGAATACCCGGGTAATTTGCAGATATCCTGTTAAGCCTTACCTGCACGTCGCGGACGTCGTTTCCGGACGAAGCAATTCGCAGAAGTCTGCCGGGATAGCTTTCCGTATTTCCCATGACAGGTGCGTCCTCAACGATCCCGATATCATTTCCGTAATAATTCGTCAGTATCCTGAACGGAGAGTACCCTTGGTTCGCAAGGCTTACGCTTCCCCATTGGGACAGCCCCTCACACGTGACGCGGTCACCGTCGCAGTACGCCGCAAATAACGGTGCCACACTTCCCTGTCGCACTATGTAGTCGTTGAATATGTCGTCCACTATTTGCGAGACGTTGTCGAATATATCTCTTCCCTCTACGAATGATTGATCTGACGCAGTAGAATTGGTTATATCAAAATTATAACCTCTGCTTCGGTAAAACTCGGTATATACCCTGTTGAGAGCAAAGCTTATCTGAGCCAATACGTTTGCCCTTATGGCATTTTCAGGCCACGTGGGGTATATCTCGCTTGATGCCACGTTTTTGATGTAGTCAACGAAGTTTACGGTAACGTTTTTCGCATCGGAGTTCGGAGTTCCGAGATGTACTGTTATATTCTCAGGTATAAACGGAAGTCTTGCTCCTGTATTCATCCGGCACCTCCCGATTCTTCATAAGCAGCACCGGACAATCTGCCATAGCTGCCGTTTTCGTAATATGTTATGACTCCTTCTCTCCCCTCAGTGCCCTCCGCCCGTGTCAATGGAATAATACCCACGTTTTGTACCGAGTTTACTCCTGCAGAAATCGGG
>CAYYRY010000312.1:0-2083 GCA_964474245.1 uncultured Ruminococcus sp.
AAGCCCCATTCTCCAGGGCAAAGAGGTTTCTGTGCCGTATGCTTCCATATTCACGAAATTCCCCCATCTGCCAAGGATCTGACCGATCATCACCGCAGGAGCAACGACGTCCACAAGCTTCAGAAGCTTGATTTTTTTAATACGGCAGAAAACAAGCACGGTGATAAAGCCTGTGATAAGTGCGCCGTAAATGGCAAGACCGCCTTCCCATACAGCCACTGCATTTTTCAGCGTGCCTAAAATATTTCCCAAGAAGCCCTGTCCCGTAACGAGATATGAATCAAATTCGAATATTACGTAATATAGTCTTGCTCCGAGAATACCGAATAAAACGAGGAAGAAAGCTAAGTCAATAATATCGTCGGTCTTAATCTTTTCTGTCTTTGCTCTGAGCATAGAATACACAACCGCTAAAATTATGCCGACACAAATGATTATACCGTACCACGCAATCTCTCTGCCGAAAACAGTAAAGGCAGTCTTATCAATGTGGAACGGCTCGATCCCGAGACCGGGAAATGATATATAGTTCATGGTTCCGTACCCTTTCAATTTTACGTTATGAAAATACGTATGCTAAACCACACGGGGAGGAGATGCTTCAAGCTCTCCTCCCCGGCTTTTTATCAATCGCAGTTTTCCCAGTTGTGATAGATATTCTGAACGTCGTCACTGTCCTCAAGATGCTCGATAAGGAGATTCATATTCTTGATATCATCCTCGCTCTCAAGAGTAACGTAGTTAGAGGGGATCTTGTCCTCTTCAGCGCTCTCGATGGTGTAGCCTGCAGCCTCAAGCTCGTCACGAACGGCGTTGAGGTCAGAGGTTTCAGTGTAGATCTCGAATACCTCTTCGTCAGCCACAAAGTCAGCGGCACCCGCTTCAAGAGCAGCTTCCATGAGAGTATCCTCATCTACGCCATCCTCACGGAGGATGATGATAACACCCTTATCCTCGAAGAGATAACTTACGCAGCCGGATGAGCCGAGGTTTCCGCCGTACTTGTCGAAATAGTGGCGCACATCGGATGCGGTTCTGTTTCTGTTATCCGTTGCAGTCTCAACGATGACCGCAACTCCGGAGGGACCGTAGCCCTCGTAGTAGATCTCCTCGTAAACAACGCTGTCCGCACCGGACGCCTTTTTGATGGCACGGTCAATATTGTCATTGGGAACGTTGGATGCCTTAGCCTTGGCAATAAGATCCTTCAGCTTTCTGTTTGTTTCGGGGTTTCCGCCGCCCTCGCGTACTGCAATGGCGATCTCCTTACCGATTTTGGTAAATACCTTCGCCTTCTGCGCGTCGGTCTTTGCCTTCTTATTTTTAATATTATTCCATTTGCTATGTCCGGACATACTTTTATACCTTTTTCAAATTAAATTTTTTCTGGCGTCTTCATGCAAATAAGCTGAAGCGCAGTTTTAAGAACGGTATTTACCGCTGATGTGATCCTGAGTCGCATAACTCTCTCATCACCTTCACTTGCCATAATGGGGCAGTTATGATAGAATCGGTTAAATGCTGTACAAAGATCGATTATATAACGGGTGATATTGGATGGCTCATATTCGTTTACAGCCGCAGTTACTCTCTCGGGGAACTTAGCAAGGCATCTGAGAACCTCACCCTCCTCGGGAGCAGTTAACTTACCGCCTTCAGTAAACACAACACCTTCAGCCTTAGCCTTGCCGAGAATACTGCAGGTACGGGCATAGGTGTACTGTGCGTAGGGGCCGGTGCTTCCCTCAAAGCTGAGAGCAGACTCAAGAGTAAAGCTCATATCCTTTATCCTGTTGTTGAAGAGGTAGTTGAATACGATTGCACCCACACCGACAGCCTCAGCGATCTCATCGGCGTTTTCAAGGTCGGGGTTCTTCTCGTTCATAACCTCACGAACCTTCTCTATGGACTGACGGAAGAGATCCTTCAGAAGGACTACGTTACCCGTACGGGTAGCAAGCTTAGCTCCGCCGATGGACACTGTACCGTATGGCACGTGGACGAGCTTATCAGCCCAATCATATCCCATGAGATCAACGACCTTGAACCACTGAGCAAAGTGTAAGCTCTGACCGGATGAGGT
>CAYYRY010000313.1:0-2073 GCA_964474245.1 uncultured Ruminococcus sp.
ACAAAGTGTTCGTCCTGAAGTTTCTCCATGAACGGAGTTCTCCTAAAAGCGGCATCGTCAATCTTTATAAGACTGTCAGGAAAATTGATATCCTTGATTCCCGTGTCTGCGAAGGCATAGAAGCCAAGCTCCTCGATTCCGTCAGGGAGCGTCACCCGTTTCAAATAACAGCAGTCCGAAAAGGCAAACGAACTGATTTTCTTAAGGGTTGATGGCAGCACCGCTTCTTTGAGCTTTGCCTCGCAAAACGCCTTGTGACCGATTTCAACAACTCCCTCGGGAATAACTATCACATCACCTTTTGCACGGGATTTTTTTAACACGCCGTTTTCGATATCAAACAAAGGCAGAGATGCCTCATACTCATCAAGTGACATATCGGACAGCTTGATTTCAAAAACTAAACTTTCATCAACCCAGTCGCCGCAAACCTGATGCCCGTCGCTATACGACAGCCTTGCCGTTTCATTTAATTTAAAGATATACTCACCGTCCCCCGGGACAAACAGCGTTACCTCGTCATCGGTGAGCCTTTTTACGATTGCTTTTTCGCTATGACCCCAGAGCTTCACTTCACAACCTTCAGTGATTTCTGCGTCATAAACACCTTCATCTCCTGCTTTTGAACCGTTTTTTTCTTTTGTTTCATCCCATTTGATATGTAAATAGTGCTTTTTTTCCATAAGCATCACCACCTTTAGCATTTGGTTTTACTCGTTGTATTATAAACCGCTTTTTTATTACGCTTCTCCTCGCGGCGCTTTTCCATTGTCGCCTTCTTGCGATACTGCGAAATGCATTCATCATGTAGCGGCCGGTGGGACATAAATAGTATTTACTATCAGGCCTGAAGCCCTCCTCCATTTCTTGCCACTCGCGATGATGCCTTTCGACCCACTCGAAAATTGCATGACATAAAGCATCGTCCTCATTCTCGTCCGAATACACGTTTCCGTCCGCAAGGGCTCGTCTGCAATAAAACTCGATTTTAACATGATTTTTCAATGGGTCTTTGCTTGCATAAATATCCGCCAATAACCAGCTCACCCTTCCGTTTCCCGCATCCGAAGCGTCAGTAAGAAGCTTTATCACTTGGTCTTCGCAATTATACTGTATGTGATATGTGCCGATCGCCATGATTACCATTGCCTCGGGATCACCGTTTTCGGCAGCTTCCATTCTTTGCATATGTTTAAGCTCCCATACTTCTCTTGCTGCTTCCCAGCTTGACACAGTCACACCTCCTATCAGGCATTCAGTTGCGTTAATTCAAGTCGATTTATTTCTTCCATTCCTCGCTGTCGGGATCGCGGGAAGTTGACAGAGTTGCGCTTTCCCGTAAAGCCGCCCGATCGTCCCTGTTTCTTCTGCGCGAGTATGATCTGTAGCACAGGTTAACATAATCATCAAAGTTATCCAGGATATACTTTACCTCTTCGCTGCCTGTCAGCTCATAATACTGTTTATAAAGCTCCTTTGCCTTGTCTGAATCAAAGCCTTTGAAGTCCCCATCCTTGCGGACCTTATGATATTTGCCGCAACCGATCTCAGCCATAAACAAAATTTCCTCCGTGGTGGGAGAGACGGACTTCTCTTTGATCAATTCAAGCGCCCTCTTTTGCTCGGGGTTTGGGGTCTTATTTATGAAGGAGCTCCAAAGCGGCAAATCAGAGAGAAGCCGTGCGATTTCTTCGCAGCTTTCCGGTGCGGAACGGGTTACAACCTCGTCTGCCAAGGATTGAAGGCTGAAGCATTTTGTGTTTTGATTACTCATTTGTTATTCCTTTTCTGTTATATACACTTAAAAGTTGAAGAATGCCAGACACATCACGTCTTTTTCTTCATTTAACAGAGCGTCAACCACGATCTGCTCCACTGCCCCCTGGACTCGGGGGGCGTCCTCTGTTTTTCTCGTAACGTCCAACAGTTGCTCTGCAGTTATATTCTGAGGGTCGGGAAATACTAAAACAGCGCGGGCAGTGTTGGTATCGATATCAAATCCGACATCAAGTTTGCCGTCCTTATAAAGGGTGTAGACAAACAGCTTCTCGGGATCTGCTTTTTCCGCATCGA
>CAYYRY010000314.1:0-1092 GCA_964474245.1 uncultured Ruminococcus sp.
ATGGACGTCAGATGCTTCTTCGGAACTTTCATCAGCGTTCTTAAAAGTGACGGCGTTGTTGAAGGCGGTACCGGAGAAATGAAAAAGGAAGACAAGAAAGAAGATAAAGAGTCGGTCTCGCAATGAAAAAGATATTGATCACAGGTGCAAGCAGCTACATAGGTACTTCCTTTGAGAGGTATATCAAAGAGAATTACTCTGATGATTATATCGTTGACACCGTTGATATGATCGACGGTAGCTGGAGAGAGCGCGGTTTTGCTGAATATGACAGTGTGTTCCACGTCGCAGGGATTGCGCATTCCGACAACGGTAAGATCAGTGAAGAAAAGGTAAAGCAGTATTATGCCGTCAATACTGACCTGACCATTGATACTGCAAGAAAAGCTAAAGCAGACGGAGTAAAGCAGTTTATTTTTATGAGCTCTGCCATCGTATACGGAGACAGCGCACCGATAGGCAAATCCAAGGTGATTACAAAGGATACACCGGTCAGTCCGGCTAATTGTTACGGAGACAGCAAAGTAAAGGCAGAAAACGGGATCCGTACGTTGAATGATGAGTGCTTTAAAGTTGTAATACTGCGGCCTCCGATGATTTACGGCAAGGGCTGCAAAGGGAATTACAATGTCCTTTCAAAGATGGCAAAAAAGCTTCCTGTATTTCCTTACGTTGATAATGAACGTTCAATGCTATACATTGAAAATTTATGTGAGTTTGTACGTTTAATGGTCGAAAACGATGAACAAGGAACATTTTGGCCGCAAAACGCTGAATACAGTAACACCAGTGAAATGGTAAAGATGATCGCGGGCTGTCATGGGAAGAGAATTATACTTCTGAAAGGTTGTACCCCGATATTAAAGCTGCTTAGCAGCCTGACCGCATTGGTAAATAAGGCTTTCGGCAGCTTGAGTTATGATATGGAATTAAGTAGGTATAAAGTTCCTTATGTTGTTGCGGATTTGTTAGAGAATATAAATAGGACGGAGAATAGATGAGTAAGATTTTATTTTTGGTTAATCACGATGTTGTAATATACAATTTTCGTCTTGAAATTGTAGAACGTTGCTTAGCTGATGGTCATCAAGT
>CAYYRY010000314.1:1102-2051 GCA_964474245.1 uncultured Ruminococcus sp.
TATATCATCTCCGTATGGTTCAAGAATAGATGACCTGGTTGCTTTAGGTGCTGAATATTATCAAATAAAACTTGATCGTCATAGTATGAATCCGTTTGAAGAGTTACGTATTCTGAGCGAGTATAAAAAACTTATGAAATCCATTCAGCCCGATATCGTATTGGGATTTACCATTAAACCTAATATTTATGGAGCGATAGCAGCCGAAAAATATAATATCCCATTCGTAGCTAATATTACCGGTCTTGGGATGGCTGTGGAGAATCCCGGTATTGCCCAAAAGCTAACCGTGCTGTTATATAAATATGCTTTTAAAAAGGTAAAGCGAGTTTTCTTTCAAAATACTGAAAACATGGATTTTTTTGCAAAACGGGAGATTGCGCTTGAAGTCCATGACCTTCTTCCCGGATCTGGAGTGAACCTTGAGAGATATCCATATAAAGATTATCCTGAAAATGAAGTTATAAAAATTGCGTTTATCAGTAGAATAATGAAGGAAAAAGGAATAGATCAATATTTAGAAGCAGCAAAAATTATAACAAGTAAGTATCCTAATGTTGAGTTCCACATTTGCGGTTTTTGTGAGAGTGAGTATGATGGTAAGCTTCAGGAAATGCACAATGATGGTGTTATCATATATCACGGAATGATCAGAAATGTAGCCGAGTTCATGGGTAATATGAATCTGATTGTTCATCCAACTTATTATCCGGAGGGTATCAGTAATGTATTGTTGGAGTCTTGTGCAACAGGCAGACCAATTATTACTACTGACAGAAGTGGATGTAGAGAAGTGGTAGACGATGGCTACAATGGATTCAAAATTCCCGTTAAGGATACAGAATCATTGGTAGCGGCTATTGAATCATTCCTGAAACTGAGTTTTGAACAACAACGTCAAATGGGAATTAACGGTAGGAATAAGGTTGAACGCGAATTTGACCGTAAT
>CAYYRY010000315.1:0-2043 GCA_964474245.1 uncultured Ruminococcus sp.
ATCTGTTTTCTTATACTTATTATCCTTGCAAACAGAATAATAAAATACAGCTAAATTATTTCTGTCCACCTTTATAAAAGCACAGTTCCTTCACGGGGCACTCGGTGCACCTCGGGCTTCTTGCAGTACAGTATTCTCTGCCGAAATGGACTATCCTGTGGCAGAAATCGCTCTGATCTTCCCTCGGGATGACTTGCTCCATCACCCTTTCCGTGAACAAGGGGTCCTTCTTTGACGTGTCGTAATAACCAAGTCTTCCGCATATTCGTATGCAATGAGTATCGGCTACGATACCGCCTTTACCGTAGATATCCCCGAGGATGAGGTTGGCTATCTTTCGTCCGACACCCGGAAGCTTCAGAAGATCGTCCATATTATCCGGAACTCTGCCACCGAAATCCTCGCATATCATCCTTGACATATCGTATATGCTCTTTGCTTTGGTTCTGAAAAGTCCGCACGGACGGATTATCTTTTCGATCTCTTCCACCGTGCCCTCCGTTACGGATACCGCGTCGGGGAATCTCTTGAAAAGAGGTACGCAAACGATGTTGACCCTCTCGTCGGTGCACTGTGCCGACAGACGTGAAGCAACGAGAAGTCTCCACGGATCTCCGTCGTATTCAAGGGAGCAGACGGAGTCTGGGTACAGCTCCTTAAGCTTTTCAATAATACCTTCTGTATGGGGAATGCACTCAGGCAAACTATATTTATTCTTCGTCATCGGTAATGTCCTCCGCTTCGTCATCTGCTTCGTCCTGCGCAGCGTCTTCCTCCTTGGGAGCGTACTCACCTATTCCGAAATAGAAGTCGAAAAGTCCCTTTACCGCAAAGCCTGCGTTTGATCCTGTGTTTCCCTGCTCAATCACGCAGGTAGCAACTATCTCAGGGTCGTCAAACGGAGCAAACGCCGTAAAAATTGCGTTATCACTCTTAGTCTTGGATACCTGCGCCGTACCGGTCTTACCGCCGATGGTTATGGGGTAGTCCTCAAACATTTCGGAAGCAGAGCCGTTTTCGATAACATTCTTCATGGCATCTCTGACAACGGAAAAATTATCCTCAGAAACTTCCGCACTGCTCAGTATTTCCGTTTCCTGAACGAACTGAGGCTCATCGCTTCCGAAGGGACACACCTTATATAGCGAGTGAGCAGAATAACGCACACCGTTATTCACAAGGGTAGATACATAAGACGATATTTGCATGGGCGTGAACAGATGGTCTGACTGACCGATTGCCGCCTGCAGGGTATCTCCGGGAGACCACTGTGCAAGTCCGTTTTCGTTTCTGTAGTCAGGTCCTGCAAGAACTCCCGTCTTTTCGGGAAGCTCGATTCCCGTAGGCTCGCCGAGTCCGAAGCTCTTCATATAATCGTTCATTTTCTCAATGGTGAGAATTCGTCCGATATCGTAAAAGAAGTAGTTACACGACTCCTGAATCGCTTCCGTTACGTTGATGGGACCGTGAGTATCGTTGTACATGAGATACAGCCAGCATCTCGGCTGATATCCTTCGTAGAATTCATATTTACCCTTCGTATCAATAATGGTACCGGGGGTTATTACCCCAGCCTCAAGTGCCGCCGCCGCAACACCGGGCTTGAAGGTCGAACCGGGCTGATAAGTACCGCTGAGCGCACGGTTGAGCATAGGAGCAGTCTCATCGTCATTCAGATACTTTACGTCCTCCACGAAGGTGGACAAGTCGTAGGTAGGATAGGAGGCTATAACAAGCACCTCTCCCGTTTTGGGGTCCATGGCAGTCAGCGCACCTGCTCTTGAGTCCTCACCGTCAAGGTCTCCGTCGTTATAAGACGCCTCCTGATGAACAAAGAGAATATTCTCATGAAGCGCATCCTCAGCCACCATCTGCATATCAATATCAATGGTCAGATACACATCAAGACCGGCCGTTGGTTCTTTTATCATCTCACATTTTATTATATTGCCGTAGGAATCCTCCGTCACCAGCATTTCGCCGTCTACTCCGTGGAGATAGCTTTCAAAGGAGTACTCAGCGCCGGAGGTACCGACAGTAGCA
>CAYYRY010000316.1:0-2036 GCA_964474245.1 uncultured Ruminococcus sp.
GTTACGCTTCTCTTTCAGCGAAAGGATAAGCTTTTCCGTTACTTTCTTTCCAACCATAGACGGATCGTAATACGTCAGATGCTTGATAACAACGTGCTCGCCTTCCAATTCAAGCGTATATTCCGTCACAGAGGAGTCCGGCTGCTCTTCACCATACTTTTCCATACACTGAGGACAAAGCACTTTATCTGAGGCAACAGGAACACCGCAAACTACACATTTCGGCGGAAACAAAAGATCCAAAACAAGCTTAATTATATTAATCTTACGTCGTCCCATCTTCCACCGCCTCCCACAGCATTTCTATGTGAGGTATCCCATCCTCTAAAAACTCATCTGACACCTGTCTGAATCCCACCGAGCTGTACAGCTCAGAGACATATGTCTGCGCTTCTATCCTGATAGCATTTGCCGAAAATTTTTCGCGCGCCGTCCGTATTCCCGCAAGGATCAATTCCCTCGCATATCCTTGTCTCCTCTTCAGAGACAGTACCCTCCCAATGGAAGCCTCCGCATATTTTGTCCCCGGAGGCAGGACACGCAGATAAGATACAATACTACCTTTATCACATACCCACAGGTGATATGAAGACGTATCAAATCCGTCAAGCTCCGCATAAGGACAATTCTGTTCTACCACGAAAACATTAACTCTCGCTTTATATATTTCATGAAGCTCATATATATTGAGCTGTGAAAAATGCTTGACTGTAATATCCATAACCATCTCCGATTTATCCGTCATACGTTTTCGTAAATATCTTTACACAATTATACCATAAGAGAACACCGAATGTATATAGCAAAAATCAATTATGTGCCTTGACATTTATTAAATATTATAATACAATTAAAATACAGTTAAATAACAGAGGTGAGATAGTGAACGTACAGACAACAGCATTTGCCATCGGGAGGTGGATGCCCATACATCTCGGCCATAAAAGCTTTCTTATTAAGCTGGCAAAAAAATATGACAGACTCATAATAGGTATCGGCTCATGCTATGAAAACGGTACTCTAAGGAACTGTATCCCCGCCATTGAAAGGGAGAAGCTGCTCAGACGCACACTAAAAGCCGAAGGTATAACAAACACCGTCATAATCCCCATACAGGACAGACCAACCTTTGAAGAATGGATAGATGACATTTGCCTCGTATTCAAAAAATTCAATGTTACCCATTTTTGTACGGGTAATAAAGAAGATATTCTCGACGTAATGAATCAGAAAGGAATTAAGCTTGACGTGGAAATGATAAACCCCGAGGATGACAGTGATTTCCCATACCACGCAACAGATATACGACGTGCGATTCTGAACGGGGAGACACAAAAGCTTGACAGCATGATCCCCCGGGAAATAAAGTCTATGGTACTTAGCCAAGTGTCAAGAGAAATAGAAGCCGCATCCCGCGGTGAAGGTCAGGAATTTATCCCCGGACGTCAGACAACGGACATTGTATTCGTCGTTAAAAACATCGCTGACGGGAAGTATTACGTGCTTCTCGGAAAGCGTAATTCCGAGAAGATCGATTTTCCCGATACGTGGGGAATTCCCGGCGGCGGTATAAATGAATTTGAATCTCCGATCGATGCTGCTGTCCGCTGCTTTAAAGCCGAAAGCGGCATTGAAATCAAGGTTGAAGATAACTCTGCCGAGCCTGCAAGCGTAAAGCTCGTAAACCTTGGCGGTATACCTGCCCATATGCATTTCACCGGTATATACGCGTCCGATGACGAAAAGATAAACGGTACACGCGGCGGTGGCTCACAGTGCTTTGCTGTTTGTATCGAAGGTGACACAGACAAAATCTCAAGGCACCTCTGTTCTACTCACGATATGGTGGAGCTGAAGTTTGAAGACGTTGACAAAGTCCATCCGATAACTCTTGCATACGATCAGAAACGTATGCTGTACAACGCACTTGTTCATATGGGTATTCCATACGATAACGGTGAGCTGCTTCAGACGTTCAATGAAAATCGAGTAGGAGGCTGACCATTAGTTGATCAGCCGACCTCTCACACCACCGT
>CAYYRY010000317.1:0-2025 GCA_964474245.1 uncultured Ruminococcus sp.
GCGTGGATGCGATCATAACGCCGCCCGTGATGATGGGGAACTGAACGGATTCAGGAAGCACCGCAAGAGCTATGACAAGCAGGAAGTTGGCAACCTGATTGAGTGCGCCTCCTCCGAAAGAATAAATAACTGCTTTGCCCGAGGGCATTTTAACTTTGTCCCTCATGAAGAGCAGAACGGCTATGGAAAATACTGCAGTGAGTATAGCTATCCACAGAGAATAGCTTGAAGCTGATGCCTTTTCGTACGGTGCGCTCTCAAACAGCTTTGCGATGACGCCTGACATTCCGTTGAGTACGAAGATACCGACGTAATATAGTGTGCCACCCTTTGACTTACCCTTTTCAACGGTAAGGGCAAGGGAAGCGGTAACAAGGATAACGCACACGATCTTTCCCGCGGTTATGCCCTCGTTGTAGAAAATGATACCCATGAAGAAGGGAAGCATCATGCCTCCGAGCATTGAAAAAAGTGAGTACAGCGAAAGGTTGATCTTGTTAAGAGCCTTCAGTGAGCAGAATGAGAACAGGATAGCGTTGACAGCCGCAGCAGCAGCGCAGATCACTGTGAAAACGGTTGTCTCAAGCTTGAAGCCTCCGATGATGAACAGGCATATTATGCCTGCAAGGGCAGAGAAGATGCTGTATATGAAGTTCGCCGCAGCGTCGTTACCGCTTTCCTTTTCATCTCGGTCGCTGAAAAAAAACTGTACGGCAAACATTAAAACCGAAGCGGTTAAGATACAATAGTACATATATACCTCCTAGCTGCTTAGAATCTTGATGAATTATTATTCTTATCATATCATATTATATCTTTTATCACATTATATCACATTTTTTATTAGTTGTATATGGAAAAAAACCTTTTGAATATGTAAAAAAGTTGAATGTTTTTTGTTTTTGTGTTATAATTACGGTAGTTGATCAAGCATTACAATATCTGAACGATCTTTTGTCAGTTAAAAGTTGATTTTTGGTGATGCAGTTAAAATAGCGGGGCGTTTTGTATGAACAAAGTCAGTAATATCTGTAAATTCAATTTTAATAGGTCAAGTGACCTCATTTGCGAAAATTTTATTTATGAGACGGAAAAATGTCAATCTGAACAGACGGTATCTTCGTGTGACGTAATAAATATAGTGGTAAAGGGTAAGGGTATGTTTACCTGCTGCGGAAAGAGCTACGATATCAGGGTTGGTTCGCTGTTTTTCATCCTCAAGCAGGATACGTTCTCCATTACCTCTGATGAAGAGCTTGAGTATTCGTATATATCATTCAGAGGACGCCGTGCGGGAGAGTATCTGGAAAGGCTCGGAATTGATGAGATCAATCGTGTATTTGATGATTTTTCTTTTCTGATTCCTTTCTGGATCGAGTGCTTGGAGCAGGCGGAAAGCGGAAACATAGATATGATAAGTGAAGCTGTTCTTCTATACTCCATGGCGAGACTTGCCCCGTTCAAACGTGAACACAGTGATATAGTGTCAAAGATCATAACTCTGACACATGATAATTTTACAGATCCGGGTTTGTCATTGGGTACGATAGCAGAGCAATGCGGCTATGATGCGAAGTATCTGTCTTCGGTATTCAAGAAAAAGAGGGGTGTTGCGTATACTGCATATCTCAGGGAGATGCGCATCAAGCACGCACTATTTCTTATGGAGAACGGAGTACTCAGCGTGAAGAACGTTGCCTTACTGTGTGGATTCAAGGATGCCTTGTATTTCTCCAAGGTATTTTCACATATCATGGGGAAGACACCCAGTGAATATATTGATGAGATGCTCTTGGATAAATTATAAAACTGAATTTTAACAGTAAAAGTCAGCTTGTTGGTTTAACTTATAAGCTGACTTTCGGTTTATTAAATATCAAAGGTCGATCTCAAGTCCGACAGGACAGTGGTCGCTTCCCATGACTTCACCAAGGATAAAGCTGTCCCGGACAGAGGGGAAGAGTCTGTCAGAAACCACGAAATAATCGATACGCCATCCTACGTTTTTCTCTCTTGCTTTCATCA
>CAYYRY010000318.1:0-1979 GCA_964474245.1 uncultured Ruminococcus sp.
TTAAACACGCTTGAGCCTATTACGGGTATTATAGTAGGCTTTACGGTCTTTAATGAGCCTGTCAGACCCGGTATAGCTATCGGTTCTATTCTGGTTGTAGGTGCAAGTATTTTAACTGCATTTTTTGATATAAAAAAGCAAAAAAGCAAGGATAGTTCCTGACTTCCGCACGCTTATACGGGTTACAGTCTGCTTGATCCGTTTTCGGTATTTGCGCTAAAAAACGTGTACCCGGCCTTTCATTAAATTTCACAATACTTCCTCCTTACAGAAGCACTTTATTACATCAATAATATAAATAAAATTGATTGTTGTCAAGCAGTATTGTATTTTTATATTACTAATCAGTAAATTACACTGTTGCGTTTTCTTTGAGAATTTACTTTGCACAAAAAAATGACAGTCTCAACACCCCCCTCTTGTAAGTATGCGGTCACCGTGCTATAATTATATTAACCTATACCCGTCCGTCATATGTTTTACACGGACAGAACGGAGTTTTTATGAAAGCAAAAAGGATCTTATCAGCGCTCCTGTCGGCAGTTATGCTCTGCATCTCCTTCCTTGCGGGAGGCACCGTTAATGCTGACTCGGAGCTTCCCTTCACCGACGTCAAGACCACAAACTGGTTTTACGAAAGCGTGCTTTACGTCTATCGGCATTCTCTCATGGAGGGCACGGGAGGCTCGCTGTTCTCCCCCCGTATGGAACTATCCCGCGCTCAGTTCGTCACCATTCTCGGAAGAATGGCAGGGGCTGAAAAGAAGGAGACCTCAGTTTTCCCCGACGTCAAGCCAAACTCATGGTACTCCGGCTACGTCGGCTGGGCAGTTGAGGCAGGCATCGTAAAGGGACTCGACAACGGCAACTTCGGCTCAAACGATCCCGTTACGCGTGAAATGGCGGCGGTTATGGTAAACCGTTACGTTAACAGCTATAAAAAGTGCAACATCACCACACGCGGCGGTATGTACAGCTTCAAGGATGAGAGCAAGGTCTCCTCATGGGCGGCTGACTCCATCGCGGTGCTTCGCAACTCAGGCATAGTTGAAGGCGACCAGAACCGAAACTTCAATCCCAAGGGCAGTATGACAAGAAGCGAAGCGGCGGCTATATTCATGCGCCTTGACATGGCTATCGCCAACGCATGGCAGGGCTATCTCCCCGTGAACGGCGAGGACGAGCTTGTATACGGTGCGTCTTACCTTTATTGGAACGGTACGGCGGCTGTCGGCGGCATGGGTCAGGAGCTTGACACGACGGAAAGCATTCCCGTGATGAAGACCCGTCTAAGCAGATATGACGCTACGTTCACTTATCACCATCCGAACACCACGGGTGTATCCATAAACTATTTGGGTATCGATATCGGCACGTACCCCTACGTGAAGATCGCCTACAAAAACGGCATGGATATTCCCACTCCCGAGGCGCGTTACATAGTGAACAAGACGAGGACCGAGCAAAGAGCACCCACGGTGGACGAAGTGCTCCCTCTTACGGCAGGTAACGGCGACGGCGGATTTAACACGGCTACCCTGGATCTTTCGGTTATTAACGAAAAATACCCCGATATCAACTATTCAGCCGATATCGCAAACCTTCTGCTTTATCCCTGCACGGAGAACTACAGCGGGGACGGAACCTTTGACGTCGCTTATATCGCTTTCTTCAAAACCAAGGATGCCGCTGAAAGCTTCACGACAGCCTCCGCTGATATGGCAATTGCTGAATTTCTCAGAAGCTACGAGCCCTACTCCGACCTTGATTGGAGAGAGTTCACAAAGTCGGACGAAGAATACTACGATAAGCTTATCTCGGACAGAATATCAGAGATCAAGAATTCGGAAAGCCTCATAACTCCCGCTGAGATCGAAAAGAACGGCGGTACCTGCTACTACGTATCATCCATTAACGGAGACGACGAGAAGAACGACGGTCTCTCTCCCGGTTCCCCGTACAGGACCGTTGAACCCCTT
>CAYYRY010000319.1:0-1969 GCA_964474245.1 uncultured Ruminococcus sp.
CTCTCAAGCATCAGCAACGGCGACGTATGTAACCTCACCGCAATATGTATGTGTGCCCACAACGGTACCCATGTGGATGCACCGTATCATTTTATAAATGACGGTGCTGCCGTCGATAAGCTGAGCCTTGATTCAACCGTGGGCTACGCATACGTGTCAGGATTCGATGGAAACTTAGGTGCCACCGACGCCGCACACATCCTGTCCCTCGCCGAAGGATCCCCCACCGACGCCGCAAAGCGTATACTTATCAAGGGGAAAGCAGTCGTGACAAAAGATGCGGCAGAGGTATTTGCTTCAAGAGGCGTAAAGCTTCTCGGAAATGAATCCCAGACAGTGGGACCGGAGGATGCACCGGCTGAGGTACATCGTATCCTTCTCGGAGCAGGTACCGTCCTTTTGGAAGGCATCCGTCTCAGCGAAGTGGACGACGGCGCGTATCTTCTCTTTGCCGCCCCACTGTCTCTGGGAGGCGCTGACGGTGCTCCCTGCAGAGCACTACTTGTGAAGCTTTGACTTCACGGTGGAATACCGTAAACTCTGCAGATTATTTATCTGATTTTTATAGAAATCAAACGGATATTATGATATAATATCCTTAAATAAAGACCTCGCCCACATAACAACCATCAAACGTATCTGTCCGTGTACAGCCTCGCCTGTCCGACAATGGGCCAAACTGTCCCACTAATTTATATTACACCAGCCAAAAGGCGGAATGGAGACAATATGACAAAAGAAAAGGCGTATATCACGTCGGTAGCGGAAAAGCTTTGTATCCCTGCTCTCGAAAAAGCTATCAACAATATAGTGCTCGAAAAGCCATATCTGATAATCGACCATATCAGCGTAGAGTGCGCAAAGCTTGAAGAGCTTCTCAGACCTCTTTGGGGTATCGCTCCCCTTCTCTCTCAGAATAAATATACTATCAAAGTAAACGGTGATGAAAGAGACCTCGCCGAAGCTCTCCGTGAAGTCATCCTTGACGGATGTGACGAGAATTCTCCGCGATGCTTCTCACGTTATGCCGCAAACCGCCATGAGCATTCATATGCCAACCAGATGATCACCGAGTTTGCCGGCTACTGCCTTGCCGTTGCTATGGCGCCCGACGCCCTCTGGGAGCCTTATACCGTGGAAGAAAAGGCAAAGCTTTCCGCGTGGATCAAAAAATGGGCGATCATGGCTCTGAAGAACTCCTGGCGAAACAACCACTTCTGGTTCCCCATGCTGGCTGTCACCGCCCTTGAAAAGGTGGGCATAAACTGCGGAGACGTTGAAGAAGATATGGCAGACGGCTTCTCAGTGCTTGATACCATGTATATTTCAGACGGTTGGTATCAGGACGGCGAGTTCGGCCGCTTTGACTTTTATCTCTCATGGTCTCACCACGTTTATCCCCTTCTTTGGGCATATCTCGCTGAGGGCACGCGCTTCTACGACGCCGAAAGAGCAGCTCGCTACAAGGTGCGCACCGCAGAATTCTTCGACTACTATTCCCATATGTTCGACACCGACGGCGGAGTTCCCGCTTTCGGCCGTTCACTCTCCTACCGCTTTGCTCAAAGTTCGTACTTTGCTGCGGCGGCGCTGGGTAACTGCGACGTCAACTACGGTATGGCGCGCCGTCTGCTTGTAAAGAACGTCTCCTACTTCATGGACAATATGATCCTCCCCGAGGATAACGTTCTGCCTCCCGGATATATGTATTCCTCACCTGCCATAGTTGAAAACTACACCTCATCGGGAGGTTCATATTGGTGCGCCAAGACCTTCGTCGTACTGGCTCTCCCCGACGACCATCCTTTCTGGACGGCAGAGGACGTCCCATTCCCCGCTGAGTGCGGCGATTACCTCATCAATTCCCCCGTTCCGAGCATCAATATGCTCCTTGCGTACAACAAAAACAACGGGGTCACCTTTTACAATAATACTGCTCAGTACTACAACAAGCAGTACGGCTACGGCG
>CAYYRY010000320.1:0-1950 GCA_964474245.1 uncultured Ruminococcus sp.
AAATATTAATAAACTTTGTCAGATATCCCCTGTACCGTTGTTATACCGGCACAGGGGAACGTTTTTATCTCCTCACGGAATACTGTATCCATGCTTCCGTATTACGGATATCAAAGCTTTACCTGTAAGTGAAGAAGTTATATTATTGATATTGCTTATATGTACTGACAGATTGTGCTTTGTGGCGGTATCCATACAAAACCGCAGAATATCATCCATACTGCACATAGTCCCCGAATTGAAAACGAGATACTTTATTATCAGCTTTTCTGTATCCGTCATCGGTATGATACGTCCGTAAAACACAGAACTCTCACTGCTGAATGAATATTTACCTGCACTGAATGAATCCGGGTTGATACCGTACTTTACGTCAAGTACGTCAGTCACTCTGTTATACACATAAGCGAAACCGTGTAAGTCATACTCGCTTTTTAAGTCAGACAGGACGATGCTTTCCCTGTCAAGCTGTGATACATCATCCATAAGACTTGTCACAGAGTCCGCAAAGAATACGTTAACGTAAGCTCCCGTCCCGCAATCAGACACAGAAGCGAATGTCGCACAGGGGATACCCGTAAGTCTCAGGTAATCCTTGAGCTTTTCAGCTCTCACCGAATCCTTATTATCAAATACTGCTACCATATCTGCCTCATATCATAAGCTCGGGCATCGGTTCAGCAACCGATGCCCGTTAATATTATATGCTGTGAACCTTCAGCTCTTTATCTGAATGCTCCGCATCCACTCCGTAAAGAAGTGCCTTGCGGTGCTCGAAGAACTTGGTTGCCACCTGACCGAAGAGTGCGTAGGAGAGAACGTCCTCCTCCTGCTCAAGGTAAGGTCTGATCTCCTCGCGGAGAGTGTCTATCTCAGGCTTGAGAAGATCTGCGGGACGGCAGGTGATGGGCTCCTCCGCACCGATGATCTTCTGACGGAATTCGGGAGTTACCTCAACGGGGCTTCTTCCGTATTCGCCGCGGATCATGCCCTTGAATTCCTTGGATACCATCTTATATCGCTCACCCGTGATAACGTTGAGTACTGCCTGTGTACCGACGATCTGTGATGTGGGCGTTACGAGAGGGGGGAATCCTGCATCCTCTCTTACTCTCGGAACCTCAGCCAAAACCTCGTCAAACTTATCGCTCTTACCCTGGGCCTTGAGCTGAGACACGAGGTTGGAAAGCATACCGCCGGGAACCTGATAGGTGAGACCGTTTACGTCTACCTTCAGCACCTTGGGATCAAGAAGTCCGCTGGCAAGATACTTTTCTCTGATAGGAGTGAAGTATGAACCTATCTTATTGAGAGCATCCATTGAGAGTCCCGTGTCGTATTCGGTGCCTGCAAGAGTAGCTACAATGGCCTCTGTGGGAGGCTGAGACGTACCCATAGCCATGGGAGAGATCGCTGTATCAACGATATCCACGCCTGCCTCGATCGCTTTAAGGAGAGTCATGGAGGCAAGACCTGTGGTATAGTGTGTATGAAGCTGTACCGGGATAGATACCGCCGCCTTTATAGCCTTAACGAGGTCGTACGCCGCGTAGGGTGTAAGCAAGCCGGACATATCCTTGATACAGATGGAGTCAGCACCCATTTCCTCAAGCTCCTTTGCGTAAGCGGCAAAGGATTCATTGGAGTGAACGGGACTGATGGTGTAGCTAACAGCAGCCTGAACGTGACCGCCTTCACGCTTTGTAGCGTCGATGGCGCACTTGAGGTTACGGGAGTCGTTAAGCGCATCGAAAATTCTGAGAATATCAATACCGTTGGCTATGGACTTCTGAACGAAGTATTCCACAACGTCATCGGCATAGTGGCGATATCCGAGGATGTTCTGTCCTCTGAAGAGCATCTGAAGCTTTGTATTCTTTACTTCCGCACGGATCTTTCTGAGTCTTTCACACGGATCCTCGTTGAGGAAGCGAAGGCATGAGTCGAAGG
>CAYYRY010000321.1:0-568 GCA_964474245.1 uncultured Ruminococcus sp.
ACGGCTGTCGTTAGAAGCATTGTCATAACAAGCATTATGCTTACTATGCTTTTTTTCATGATGTTTTTCTCCTTTTTAAGAGTTAATTTGGTTTCTTTGTTAATTATAACAGATATTATATAATTTTTCAAGTATCTAAATACATTTGAGAGATTTATATTACAAAATCATTGAATTAGTACAAAACTTATGATAAAACTGAAAAGCACAAGGCTTTCCGTATTGGATCACCTTGTACTTTTCTTTTCGTTATTTACACGTATTGATCACACAGCAGGATCACAAACTATATTAATCAGTTTGCAGATGTAGGCCACTGGATGGAGTAGTAGTAGTACTCGGCTGTATCAAATCCGCCGCTGCAGTTTACGGTGCTGTAATCGTCTGCGTCAAAGCCCTCTGCCTTAAGTGTTGTGGAACGGGTCTTTGCGTTAGGTACACAGCCGTAAGTTACAACGCCAAGGATATTGTCCTGGATAGAACCGTTTCTCGTGGACGTGTAGGAAAGTCTCGCGTGCTTTACACTTGATGTAGAGCCATTGATCTGCATCGTGAAGGAAGCCGCCCT
>CAYYRY010000321.1:578-1949 GCA_964474245.1 uncultured Ruminococcus sp.
CCTGCGTTCATCGTCAACAATAACGGGAGTGTTGATCTTGGTAGCATTAACGTCAAGCTTGTAGATCTCAAAGGTTGCAGTCTGAGGCTTGGAATTGATAGCGATAAGATAGATGTCGCCGTTCATTGCTTCGGAAATTGAGAACTCATACGCGGCAGTACCGATCTTATCCTTGCTTGTGAGCATCAGAGAGAGGTTCTTGCTTCTTACAAGCTCAAAGTCATTATTTGTATCATAGATCGCATATACGTAATTGGACGCGCTGGGATCTGTGTACTTGTAGATAACGTAGAGATATCCGTCGGAAGCAAGGTAAGATGTACCACCGGTATAATGAGCAGCGGTCGCGCCGTCAATTACGGGAACACCGTTCTTTGTACCGACCTGGGGGAACTTCTTTCTGTTGGTGTAGTCGGGATCGTAGATAGCATCCTTAAGATCTACCTTTTCCTCATACATATTGGGAATGTGGTAGAGATTGATCGCATGGAACATATATCCGGAATTGGAGAACTTGATGGGCTCGCCGTTCTTTTCGAGATAATCTGCCTCAACTGCATCGGACGGGGGGTTAGCCTGAGAAACGAAGAAGATACCGCCCTTTCCGTCGGGATATGCATGGAAATAGCTGTTTCTGTGCTTGGTCTCTACAAGATAGTTTTCCTTTTCCCAAGTGTGTGTCTCAAGGTCGTAAATAAACCATGAGAGATATCCTGGAACCTCACCGCCGGTAAAGAGAGCGTAGATCTTACCGTTTGCGGTATCCACGATGGGCTGATAGTAGCCGTATCCGTGTACTCCGATAAGATCGAAGTCGAGTACCTCATGGCTTTCCTTAACGAGTGTATCCGTCTTGGTGTCATACTCGTATACCGTGAGGAATGCTGCCTCGCGGGTAAAGGGCGGATTCTGAGTTCTGTCAAGGGATCCATAGTAGGAATCCTTGTCATCTGTGAACGTGGTAACGTAGATCATGCCGTCCTCACCTGCAAGAACGTTGGGAGCACAGCTTCCCGCGTGTACGGGATACTCACCCTCAAGAACCTTCTTAAAGCCGTCGTCGGTGATCTTTACAAGGTAGAACTTGCCGATAACTACCTTATTGTAGCCTGATGAATAAGCCTCGTACTTATTTCCCTTTCTCTCGTCCTGAGCGAATACAACGTATGTGCCGTACTCGCCTCTGACTATTCTGGACTCATGCCAACCGTGTACGCCCATGCCGGGTGCTGTGAACTGGTTGTTGGAGGTACCGTCGGTAACAAGAGCAGCCTTAGATATTTTGATATCCTCAAGGAATGTAACGTTACCGTTTGCATTCAAACCGATGCTATCGGGATTGGGGTCGTTCGGGTCCTGACTGGGGATCTT
>CAYYRY010000322.1:0-1946 GCA_964474245.1 uncultured Ruminococcus sp.
GGGCTTTTTAGCTATACCTTTATTCGGACGGGGGAAATGTTTCTTTCACGCTATATACCTTTCAAGTAAACGTTATGTTTTAAGTTCAGTTATCGCTTGTTTCTTCGCCGATAGCGTGCTTAACTCTGATCTTAACCTCTTTGTCGTAGCAAGCGAAGATCTCGTCAACGCGCTTCATATCGGGTTTCTTTGTTATGAGGCTTACGATGGGAACGAGGATAAGTCCGCCGATCATTGCAAATACGCCGCAATGGAGAGAGGTCTTGAATACAAGGCCGATAAATCCGTCTGCGGGAAGAGCAATGACGCCAAGACTCTTAAGGAGCATGACTGACGTGAGACCTACACCGAACACAAAGCTTGTGACGACTGCGGGAACGGTCGTGCGCTTCCAGTAGAGACCGTAAAGGAAGGGAGCAAGGAACGCACCTGCAAGGGCACCCCACGAAACACCCATCATCTGAGCGATCATTGAGAAATTGTAGGTATCCTTAAGATAAGCAAGGATAGCGGATACAACGATGAAGAACACGATGAACAGACGCATAACGAATACTTTCTTCTTTTCGTCGGACTTGTCCTTTGTCATTACAACGTCAAGGGTAATTGTAGATGCAGACGTGAGAACAAGGCTGGAGAGAGTAGACATTGATGCGGAAAGCACGAGCACGATGGTGACTGCTACTATAATTGACGGCATAGTTGCGAGCATTGAGGGAATAATGCGGTCGAACATTACCGCACCGCTTTCTGAATAGATGGCGGGATTATCGGAATAAAGTCTTGCAAAACCGCCGAGGAAATAGCATCCGCCTGCAACGATGATTGCGAATACAGTTGAGATTATGGTACCCTTCTTAACTGCCTCCTCGTTCTTAATGGAATAGAATTTTCCGACCATCTGAGGGAGTCCCCAAGTACCGAGGGAGGTAAGCATTACTACGATAAAGAGGAAGAAAGGCTGAGGACCGAAGAAGGACGCATATGCACCGTTCAGTTCAGACTCTGCTGCGGGGATCTTTGAAAGCTCGATCATAGCCTCGGAAAGTCCGCCGTTTGCATGGAGGACAGCCGCAACAACGCAAACGATACCCACGAGCATAATGATACCCTGAATAAAGTCGTTGATCGCCGTTGCCATGTATCCGCCGAAGATAACGTACACACCGGTCAGAACGGACATCGCGAGAATAACTACCCAATAGGGAATATCAAAAGCGATATTGAAAAGGCTTGACAGTCCGTTGTAAAGGGATGCGGTATAGGGGATAAGGAACACGAAAACGATAACGGATGCGATGGTCTTGAGGTAAGGCGCATTGAATCTCTTGCCGAAGAAGTCAGGCATGGTCTTGGACTCGATCTGCTTGGTCATAAGTCTCGTACGTCTGCCGAGGATTACCCAGGGGAGAAGAGAGCCGATGAATGCGTTTCCGAGGCCGATCCACGTGGATGCAAGACCGAAGTTCCAACCGAACTGTCCTGCGTATCCTACAAAGATAACGGCAGAGAAATAGGAAGTACCGAAGGCGAAGGCTGTAAGCCAGGGACCGACGCTTCTTCCGCCGAGAACGAAGCTGTTTACGTCAGTGGCATGACGGCGGCATCTGATACCGACACCTACCATAACGGCAAAGAATACTACAAGCATTGCTGCAGTCAAAATTTTAGTAAGCATGATAACACCTCAATAATTAAATTTAATCAGTTTATTTTGTGGTCTGAGCTTCAACAAGTCTGCCACCGCAATATCTCTCACGGAGAACGGGCTTTTCGATCTTACCTGTGGGGTTGCGCGGAACCTTTTCAAATATGATCTTACGGGGACGCTTATATCTGGGAAGCTCAAGGCAGAACTTATTTATCTCCGCTTCGGAGCACACTTCGCCCTCCTTAAGCTCGATGATCGCAGCGGCGATCTCTCCGAGACGTTCATCGGGAAGACC
>CAYYRY010000323.1:0-1940 GCA_964474245.1 uncultured Ruminococcus sp.
TTGAATTATAGGTTAGATTTCAGTTATAAAGAATTATAACTGAAGCAAAGCTCATCTCAGGCTGAATGGAGATTATTATGGACAAACAAAAAATTGCAAAACAGGAAAAGGAAATGACAAGGGCAAATGCTGTATCTGTGATAACCAAGCTTTTATCCGGATATTTCTCGATACTTCTCGTAGGTATTTTTGCTTTTGCTTTTCTTATTGTGTTGATGCAGTTAATTTAGGAGGATTTTAGAAAATGAAAAAGAGTGTTTTTTACATCGTGGGTGCGATAGTTATCCTTGCGGCTATCGCGGCAATGCTTATCTTTATTTTTACAGGTGAAGATGCTGATATCCCCAACAACAAGGTAAAGGTTGACCTTAAGGGTACATGGCAGGTTGTTGCAATGGTTCAGAATGATATTCCGACATTCATTGAAAAAGAGTTCATGGTGTTCGATGATTCCAAGGCTTACAGCTATAAGAATGGCGAGAAGGAGCCTGCTCTTACCAGCGCATACAACGTTACCGAGGACAATAAGCTTGTGTTCTCCGACGTTTCCATGGATTATGTTCTTGACCCCAAGACAGCAAACTATGTAACTCTCTACGAGAATGCAACCAAGTATCTTGTGCTCGTTAAGTACGCCAATGCAGATATGTCTGAGGTAACTTATAACAGAGAGAATCTTATCGGAAAGTGGGACGTTACTTACAGAAGTGTACAGGAACCCATGAAGGAAGCCCTTGAGTTCTCTGAGGTTTCCCTTAACTATTACCGTGACGGTGCAAAGGTTGAAACAATGACCTCCTCATATGCATGGAAGGATGATTCATTCATATTCACTGCTGATGCATGGAACAAGGAGCTCATTTACCGTGAGGTTTCAGAGGACACTATTCAGTTTATTGAAACTGTAAGCGGTTTTGTTTGGGAGCTTAAGAAGGCTGAGTAAAGCCTTATTGAACCCAATCAGTATTTATCGACTGTACGAATCTTTTGTTATTTTGCAGCTAAACTGACTGAATGGAGATTATATGATCAAATTACTGCTGAAATATAAATGGTATCTTGCACTGATTATTGCAATGATGATAATAGAGCCGTCTATTAATTCAGTTCTCAACTTTTGGCTTCAGAAAATTTTCAATTCAGCCACTCCGGGCGCTGACAAAATGGTCATTCTTCGTTTCTTGACCATCGGTTTCCTTTTGTGGATGCTGAAGCGTCTTGTTACGTTTACGTCTTCAGTGCTTAAAGAGCGATATATATGTAATGCCAAGCAGGACGTGAAGCATAAGATGTTCGTTAAGCTGTTTGGACTTAACACCTCAAGTATTTCAGAAAACTCATCAAGCGGTGAATACATATCAATTTTTACCAACGATATCACTCTTCTTGAACAACGTTTTTTCAATCAGATCATAAGTCTTATTTCCGGTCTCTTTTCAATCGTTATTATGGGAAGATCCTTTGTCAAGCTTAATGTAAAGTTAGCTGTGCCGATTATAGCTTTCGGTCTTCTGACAATGTTCGTTCCCGTAATATTCTCAAAGAAGCTTAACACTAAAAACCTTGAATATTCAAGTAAGATATCAAGATTCACACAGGGACTCAAGGAATACTTTGTGGCATATCCTACCATCAAGAATTATTCCATAGAGCAGGAGATACTTCAGGAGTTTGACTTAAAAAACAGAGAGTGTGAGGACTCTAAGTTTGAAGCGGATTTTACCATTGCTCTCGCCAATAACGTCGGTATGCTTCTCGCATGGTTTATGCAGTTTATAGCTGTCGGGCTCGGTATCATACTTATAATCAACGGTGAGATCTATATCGGTACTCTCATTGCGGCACAGTCCTTTGCCAGTGATCTTGCTATGCCTTTCCAGAGTATCATCGTCAATATCAATTCGATCAGATCCGTGAAGGCTATCGTCAAGAAGCTTGAG
>CAYYRY010000324.1:0-1937 GCA_964474245.1 uncultured Ruminococcus sp.
TTTGAACTCTCGCGCCGGTAAACCCGACCTACACCCTTAGCAGGGGCGCCTCTTCGGCCTCTTGAGTACTTCCGCAGAAGACAAGCACAGACCGTCTCAGATATGCTTGCCATAGTATTATATTACATCTCGCCTGTTTTGTCAAGGCTTTTTGTAAAAATAATCACGTTATTTTATCATGTCTTTTATGATAGGTCTTTCAGCCGAAAAGCCTGTCATATACCTCTTGCAAGGCTGTCGGCTAAAGCCTCCGCTGTGATCCCCATGGCAGCAAATCCACTGCGTTGCACAGCAAACCTAACGTCAATTGCGGTGAATTCACATCCCGTAAGCGATCTCACAAGAGACGACGTACCCGTGTCAGAGAAAAAGTCCCCTCTCACGTGGCATTCTTCGATAACCCCACCCTTTACGGTAAAACTGAAAATTACGCTTCCGCCCGTAAATGAGCATATCTTCTCATAATTGAACCCGGGAGATCTGACGGAAAGATTTCCGCGCCTCTCTGCACGGAATCTTTCTTCCGCAATACACTCGATTCGCTCAATATCGTATTCACTCGGTACGTACACGTTCCCACCTGCTATGCGAAGCGCAAGGAATTCCATAAGCTCAGTCGATGAGTGTACCTTATCCGTATATCCGCACATATTCGTAACACGGGCGCGGACGGATTTTATCCCCTTGGACTGCACCTTATAATCGGGGAGGGTCGTTGCTCTCTCCATTTCGTCAATATCGACATCGAAAAGCAGTGTCCCATGGTGGACGGTACGTCCTTCCACCCGGTACTGTGAGTTTCCCGATACCTTTTTGCCATCCACGGTGATATCGTTTCTGCCTCCCTTTACGGCATCTATACCAAGCTCCTGAAGTGCTTCACATACGGGATCAAGGTATCTGCCGAAGTCAATATCCCCGTTTCTCTTTTCAATGAAGGCAAACTGAACGCTTCCTTCATCCTGATACACCGTGCCTCCGCCTGACATACGTCTGACTATATCTATCCCCCGTGAGGCAGCATATGCTGTGTCCACCTCCTCGTGAATATTCTGAAAGCTGCCCACAACGATAGTGGGACGGGGGCACCAAAGCATGAACACCTCGTCGTTGAATGTCTTTTCAGAAGCGAAATAATACTCCGCAGCCAGATTGAGAGACACGTCAGGAGAGGAATATCTGATATAGACCATATCAGTCGGGATTGCGCTCTGCAAGAAGGTTGTGGTACTTCTGGTAGAACTCATAGAAATAACCGCCGTCAAGTGCCTCGCGTATCTTGCGCATAAGCTCGTTGTAGAAGTAAAGGTTATGTGACACCGCAAACATCATGCCCAGCGCTTCCTTCGCCTTGATAAGATGGCGGATATAGGAACGGCTGTGGTGACGGCAGGCGGGACAGTTACAGTTTTCGTCGATGGGGCGGGAGTCTCTTGCATACTTCTCGTTGCAAAGGTTCATTTTGCCGTTCCACGTGAACACGTTTCCGTGACGGGCGTTACGTGAGGGCATTACACAATCGAAGAAGTCAACTCCGCGATACACTGCCTCAAGAATATTCTGAGGTGTACCGACACCCATAAGATAACGGGGCTTGTCGGTGGGCATATAAGGTTCTACAGCATCGATAATACGGTACATCTCTTCAGCGGATTCACCTACGGCAAGACCACCTATGGCATAACCGTCACACTCGATCTCGCGGATAGCCTTCATGTGCTCAATGCGGAGATCCTCATAGGTGCTTCCCTGATTGATACCGAAAAGCATCTGCTTCTTATTGATGGTCTCGGGAAGTGAGTTGAGTCTGTCCATTTCTGCGCGGCATCTTTCAAGCCAGCGGACCGTTCTCTCGCAAGAACGTTTGGTATAGTTATACTCTGCAGGATTCTCAATACACTCATCGAAAGCCATAGCAATGGTCGAAGCAAGGTGGG
>CAYYRY010000325.1:0-1936 GCA_964474245.1 uncultured Ruminococcus sp.
ATCATCCTTTATTTTGTTTGATTTTTTGTTTACCCCAACTATTGACATTGAGCCGAAAAAATGCTATAGAGGCACAAAAAATTGTGTTTCTATAGCATTTCTTTTTTTAATACTGCCTGCAGATAAGGAGAGCATACCTGCAGGCAGTACTTTTTTGCTTAAACGCTTATCTTGTAAGTCCGAACACGTCACGTAGGATCTCGTCTACTCTTTCGTCGCTCTCTGCGGTCTCGATGCTGACGATCTCATCGCCGCGCCACACCTTGAACACCTTGCCGTCGAGGGTAAGTCTGCCGTCTTCGGTCTTCATAGCCACCATGATATCCTTGTTAAAGGGTGAATCCTCGTGCTTCTCACAGAAGAATGAGGCATGAGAAAAATCGATATCAAGCTGCTCCTCCTCTGTAAAGGAGAAGAAGCGTCTCCACTCGCCCTTGTGCAGATCGCTGAGCACCCAACCGAGGAAGGGGTCGCGATCGAAGCGGTAGCTCTCACCGCACTGCTCCTGAACTACGCCCTCTTTAAGAAGAAGCGGAAGCCTCGGCGCCTTCTCACCGATACCCGTGTCGCACATATATACCCCATCGTCACACTTTACCGCAAGAACGCGGTGACGGCGTACGGGAATCTCCTTTTCGCCTCTGAGATAACGTGCAAAGTAGTTCTTTACCTCAAATCCCGCACTCTTAAGCAGATAGGAAAGTGCGCCGTTCAGCTCAAAGCAGTAACCGCCCTGCCCTCTCGTCACGATCTTGTCGTAAAGCTCGTCCCACTCAAGGGAAAGAGGCTTTCCGCGAAGGATGTCGAGGTTCTCATAAGGAACCTTCTTCACGTGAGCATACTGAAGTTTTGCAAGAAAATCGTAAGTCTTTGTGACCTCGGTGTCCTCGGGAAGACCGAGGCGCGCTAAGTATTTTTTCATTCGTTCCATGTTGTTCTCCATTAGTTTTGATTTATGTATCTATTTTATAATAATTATCGTCCGTTGTCAAGGGTGTGTAACTATACTTTATTATTTGGCGTTTTCTCTCCAAGCTCTCCATTTCCTGCGTTCACCGGCTATGGTTTTCAGTTTTTCAAAAGCTTGTCTTGCTTCCGCATTCTCAGTTAAAGTATTCATGATCCCTTCGGCAGTATCAAGGAGTTCTATGCAGTAATCGTACATGCCATCAAACTTCGCGTCGCCGTCATGACCGTGATATATAAGCGCAGACCTTGTCTGATATATCTCAGGCATCTGTTCTGCCAGTTCTATTACTCTTTGATTATTTTTACCACTATAGATATAACACAAAAGGGTGACAGCATTGTATTTTTCATGCAGATCAATACTGTTAGCATATACTCGCTCACAGTACTCAATTATTTTATCTTGCCACCTATAGTCCCTATACTCAGAGTAGTCGATGCCCCGACTGTACGTGTACGCAAGAACGAGCATGATCTTATAAGATCTCGGATATCTCTGCAAGCCTTCCTCTAAAAGCTTGATCTTCTCAAAGAAACCTTCATTTGTAGTAATATCTTCCTTTTCTGACAGTATCAGAAGTTCATCTATTAATTCACTTTCACGCTTACCTCCGTCAGTGAGAAGCGCATCGCAGGACACGTTTAATATCTCAGCTAATTTGGGGATGATCATTATATCAGGATATGCTGCCCCCGTCTCCCACTTTGAAACAGCCTGTGGCGAAACCGCAAGCACCTCAGCAAGATAACCTTGAGTAACTCCTATTTTTTCTCTGAAATATTTTATTCTAAGCCCTATTTTCATGTGACACCTCATCTGCGTTTTGATTTCTGTACATATTATACCGAATCGTTTTCTAAAAATCAACAGAGCAGTTTTTTGTTTTTTTACAACCCACAGTTGTAACAACACACAAGTGTTATTCAATCGCATTTTCGCGTTGTTCGCTATTTTTTATTGCAAATA
>CAYYRY010000326.1:0-1893 GCA_964474245.1 uncultured Ruminococcus sp.
CACGTATTCCCGAGGCAAGCGCTGGAATTATTCTTCGTGACCTCAAGATCCCCAGCCAGGACCCCAACGACCCCAATCCCGACAGTCTTGGCCTGACTGCTCCCGGCGCTGTCACCTTTGTTGAGGACATTAAAGTCTCCAAGGCAGTACTTATGACTGACGGTACCGCAAATAACCAGTTTACCGCAACAGGTATGGGCGTACATGGCTGGCACGAGTCCAGAGTAGTAAGAGGCGAGTACGGCACATATGTTGTATTTGCTCAGGATGAGAGACTCGGTGAGACATATCCCGCAGCATATGAAGGTTATAACGCATTCGTATGGGGTAAGTTCTACCTTGTAAAGATCACCGACGACGGCTTCAAGAAGGTTCTTGAGGGCGAGTATCCCGTTCATGCGGGAAGCTGTGCTCCCAACGTACTTGCAGGTGAGGACGGAATGATATACGTTACTACGTTCTCCGATGACAAGGATACTTACTATGCATCTCTGGTAGACGGAGGAACTCCTTCCGCTCACTTCACGGCTGAGGCAGCATTCCTTACAGTATACGAGTATGACACAAAGACGGATACACTTGTATCTTCCGCACATGAGGTTATTCCTTTTGATCTCATCGGCGTACACGGATACGGCTACTATCAGCCTATCGTAGACACAGCAAACGGTAAGATCTACGCTCTCTTCACCGGCGGTGAGGTTCCCGGATACCTCTCCTGGTTCATTTACGACCTTGAGACACACACCTGGGAAAAGGAAAACTACCTTGTAGAGACCAAGCACAGAAACAGCTACTTCCATGCATATCCCGACGGAAAGGGCGGTATCTTCTTCGTTTCTCAGGCTAACCCGCCTTCATGGGCTGTTGAGGAAGCATACAACAACGAGATCAAGTTTGCAAGCAACGGATATTTGTTCCACGCGATCAATCTTTACCACATTCCCAATATGTATGAGGAGAAGGTAGAGCTTAAGGATGCCATCTACGATCCCGACTATACAAACAGAAGAAAGTTCCCTGAGATAGCAAAGACCAAGGAGGGGGCATCCCTCATTGAGAGCTCTACAGCGGCTCACTATACCGGTGGCACTTCGTACCTTGCATCCAATGGGTATCTCTACGTAATCTATCAGTACACCGATCCCAGCTCTACAAGCTATATGTATGCTATCTACGATACTAATAACGACTTCGAACTTGTCAGAACAAAGACTCTCTCGCTTATGTTGACGACAAAGGATAAGATCGGTACTGCAAGTTATGAGTTCTCCATTTCAGAATCTATGGATGGAGATATCTACCTTACAGCGATAAATACCAAGCCCAAGGTGGCAACATTTGAGATCTATAAGCTTGATATTAATGAGACTAAGATCAACGTTCCCATGGTCGTTGATGCGGACGGTAGGGCTGCTTCCTTCAGCATTCAGATGAATGGTTCAACTGCATATGCCGATCACGACAGACTGTCCTATACCTCCTCCCGAAACGGATCTATTCAGGATAATATTCTCGGTGTAATTTCTTATGACGGCAAGAATACCTCTGCCAAGAGAAATACTACACTTCAGGCAGAAGGCTTCAAAGCTGAAGATTACAGCACAGTAAACTGGAGCGGCGGTCCCTCTACCTATGAGCTTTACTACTACGCAATTGAATTTCCAAATGATTAACTGAATTGTCTCAGCCAACGCCCCTGTTATAGGGGCGTTGGCTTTTTTCATTTGTAAAAAAAGTTTTTATATTAAATCACAAAAAACTTCTTGAAATTAACGTGATTTATTATTATAATAGTATATACAGACTATTTAATTTAAAAGGAGAAAAACATCATGAAAAAAGCATAGTAAGCATAATGCTTGTTATGACAATGCTTCTAACGACAGCCGT
>CAYYRY010000327.1:0-1881 GCA_964474245.1 uncultured Ruminococcus sp.
GATAGGCACCTGCGGCATTGGAGAGGCTTCCTCAGCATCCATAGCTTCGCTTCTTGATTCACCAGCAAAAACGGGTATCTCAAGATCGTCATCGGAGGACGGTACGGTATTGTTAAGCAATTCCGCAATACTGCCTCCCATGGATACACTTTTCATGAATTCAGCGATTGCTTCGTCTGTTGATAACTCACGCTTATGGGCAGATTCAGGCTGAGCTGATTCTGAGACAGCATCTGCAATGGAAGCATTCACATCGGTGTCCGGTATAGCTTCTGCGGCAGGCTTTTCTTCAATATCTGTCTTGTCCGGAACAGCGGATTCATCTGACACCGCTTCTACAGCAGGCTTACTGTCTGAAAAGCCGAAATCAAACTGCAGATCCGGCTCATCGGTTCCTTCGGAATCGGATATGTATTTATTAAGGATAGAGGTAAACTCATCATCTGATATACTCATATCCGAGAAATTGTTCCAGTTAATGTCAGATGCAGATTTTTCGGGGGAAGCGTTTGGATTTACTTCTTTATCAGCATTTACAGGCTTTTCCGTGTCTTCCTCAGCAGGGGCGGGAGACTCGTTTTTTTTCGGAAGACTGAAGGATAGATCGAGGGACAGATCTTCTGATTCATCCGTATCCTGAAGGTCAAGCAGATCTTCAAAGGCTTCCGCTTCGTTATAATTTTTATTCTTTTTATTCTTTTTGAACAGCGACATTTATTACACCGTACCTTCCGTTTCTATCGATAACGTATCAAGTCATTCGCAAATATGTCGTGGACATCACTTAACTCTCTGCATTCTTGCCGCATGGCAAAGGATGACCGATGCTGCGGTGGAAACGTTGAGAGAATTTACGTGACCGTACATAGGGATGGAGACTATGAAATCACAGGTTTCACGGACAAGTCTGCCGACACCTGCACCCTCGCTACCGAATACTATAGCGGCGGGAAGATCAAAATCAGTATCGTAGTAAGCTGCACCTCCTGCTTCGGCAGCAAAGGTCCAGATACCGCTTTCCTTAAGCTTTTCCACGGTCTGTGCAATATTGGCAACACGGGCAACAGCCATGTGCCAGATAGCACCTGCAGATGCCTTAGCCACAACGGGTGTAAGACCTGATGAGTGACGCTTGGGAATGATAACTCCATGTGCGCCCGCGCACTCTGCACAACGAATGAGAGCACCGAGATTATGAGGGTCTTCCACACCGTCGGCAATGACGATAAGAGGACGCTCGCCTCTCTCTTCGGCAATAGCGAGGATATCTTCGACAGTTGAATAGTCCTTTTGCGCGGCGTAAGCTAAGATACCTTGGTGCACAGCACCGTTTGCAAGATAATCAAGCTTTTCGCGGTCTGCCGTTACAACGGGGATGCCCCGTTCCTTAGCCTGAGCAATGAGGGGGATAATTGAACCCTCCTTGCCGCTGATAATGATCTTGTCTATGGGTCTTCCGCTTTTCAGAAGCTCTCTGACTGCGTTGCGGCCGGCGATTATACCGGAGTCATGCTCTTCTTCCTCAGAACGTCTCTTTTCTTCAAAGGCTCTCTGCGGCTTTTTAGTACCTTTTTCAAAATTACCTTTTGATCTATTTTTCTTATTTTCCATCATAATAAATATAGTCCGTATTAAATGATTTGATATCGGGATTTACTGCAAAAGTACAAAAGAAATATATTACACACATAAAATAAAAATATGCAATAGATAGCTACTATACTTTATATTATTTATTGTACCATACTTTTCGACATTTGTACACACATTTTTTGAGTTTTTTAAAGATAATTAAATATTTATAGGGAGGAGTATCTTGAAAAGGAGTTTTGTGTGTGGTACAATAGGGACACAAATACAAAAGAAGGTAAAAGTCAGAGG
>CAYYRY010000328.1:0-1861 GCA_964474245.1 uncultured Ruminococcus sp.
CCTTGATCTTGTCGTTGGTTCTGAGGAAGTCCTCGATCTGTACGGGGTAAAGGTTCTCACCACCGGTGATAATGACGTCCTTCTTACGGTCAACGAGATATATAAAGCCATCCTCATCTTCCTTAGCCATGTCTCCCGTAAACAGCCAACCGTCACGAAGTACCTCTGACGATGCTTCGGGGTTCTTATAGTAGCAAAGCATTACGCCGGGACCTTTGACGGCAAGCTCACCAACTTCACCTTGGGGAACACACTCGCCCTTTTCGTCAACGATCTTCGTCTCCCAAAGGTATCCCGCTTTACCGATGGCTCCGACCTTATGTACGTTTTCAACACCAAGGTGTACGCAACCGGGACCGATGGACTCGGAAAGGCCGTAGTTGGTGTCGTAGCTGTGGTGGGGGAATATCTTCATCCAACGGTGGATAAGGCTGGGGGGAACGGGCTGAGCACCGATATGCATCAGTCTCAGCTGATCGAGACGGTACTTTGACAGGTCAACTCTGCCCGAGTCGATGGCGTCAAGAATATCCTGCGCCCACGGAACAAGGAGCCATACGATGGTACACTTTTCTTCACTGACAGCGCGGAGGATCCATTCGGGCTTGACACCGCGGAGAAGAACGGCGCGGCTTCCTGAAAGGAGAGAGCCGAACCAGTGCATCTTAGCTCCTGTGTGATAAAGGGGAGGAATACAGAGGAACACGTCGTCCTTTGCCTGAGAATGGTGATTCTGCTCTGTTCTGCAGGAGCTGATGAGAGACAGGTGATTATGTAAGATCGCCTTGGGGAAACCTGTTGTTCCCGAAGAGAAGTAGATCGCCGCATGATCATCTTCAGTCAGCTCCACAGGAGGAGCTGATGAGGAGCAGAAAGACATAAGATGCGTACAATCCTCAGTATACGAGGGACCGTCGTGACCTACGTAGAACAGCATCTTAACATCGGGAATATCATCGGCGATAGCATCCATACGGCTTACAAACTCAGGTCCGAATACGAGTACATCTACGTCGGCGAGGTCAAGACAATACTTGATCTCATCACTTGAATATCGGAAGTTCATTGGTACTGCCAGACATCCCGCTTTAAGGATACCGAAATAAATGGGAAGCCACTCGATACAGTTCATGAGAAGAATAGCAACGCGATCGCCCTTTTTGAGTCCGCGGCTCAGAAGAAGGTTTGCAAATCGGTTTGCGCGGCGATCAAAATCCCTCCAGGATATTTCACGTCTGTAAGGCGCATCGGGGTTTGCGCTTTCAATGAGGTTGAAGTCTGCCCATGTTACGGCGCGGTCTCTTTCCTCTGACGGATTAATTTCCACAAGGGCAACGTTAGTCCTCTGTAGTCTTGCATTTTTTTCCAAAAGCTCTGTTATAACCATATTAATCTCCAGTCAGCCTACAGCTGCACAAATATTTTTCAAGCTCAGCACAAGCGAATAATGCTCCGAGCCACATTTTCCCTTACTTGCAAGTGTAAAAGCATGGTAAAGATGGCCCGATACAATCATCAAAGCGCCGAGAGTTTTTTCCTTTTCAAAATAAAAAAACCTCTGCCACAGCAGAGGGCGGAAATATCCGCGGTACCACCTCAGTTCACGGAGCTGTCTCCGTCTCAACTGCCAAGCTGTATCGGGCCTGTCCCGTCCTTGCCTACTGTCAGTTCAGCAAAGCCACTCCGAAACGAATTTCCACGGTGTTCCTACTGTCTCACACCCACCGACAGCTCTCTGAAAGGTTTACGTAACGTGTACTTCTTTTCTTCACTGCGTTAAAAATAGAATGTAATTAGTTTATCACTTTTACACCTGATTGTCAATGGTTTTTTAAGAATTTATTCACTTATACAATCGAGT
>CAYYRY010000329.1:0-1861 GCA_964474245.1 uncultured Ruminococcus sp.
ACTCAATTATAAAGCTCGTTTTTTCTATTGCACAAAGCTTATGTGTGTGATATAATAAACACGTAATTATGAGCGTAAAAATATGTTGTTTTTACGTCACGTAGGGTAAACACAAATCAAAGAAACGGATGGACTTACAATGAATAATATTCCGAGAAACGAATATCCGCGTCCCCAGCTTGTGCGTGATAATTGGCTTTGTCTTAACTGATAATTGGACTTTGAATTAGATTATACTCTTATAGGTGAGGAGCTTGAATACTACAAATCCGACGGTTTTTCGCGTAAAATAGTCGTGCCGTTCTGCCCCGAAAGTAAGCTTTCGGGAGTTTGCCATAAGGGATTTATGAATTGCGTGTGGTACCGCCGCGAGGTGGAGCTTAAAAAGAAGCACTGCACACGCACCATACTCCACATAGGTGCGGCTGACTACGAAACTACTGTATGGGTGAACGGAGAGTGTGCCGGAGGCTACCGCGGAGGCTACAGCTCATTTTCATTTGACATCACGAATCTGATCCGTGACGGCGCAAACGTCATTACTATTTCATGTAAGGACGATATCCGCTCACGTGAACAGCCCCACGGCAAGCAGAGCCCTAAATATGAATCCCACGGAATGATATATACTAGAACCACGGGAATCTACGCAACGGTGTGGATCGAGGAGGTTCCCACAGCACATATCGACTATACCAAATACACCTGCTCTATTGAATCGGGCGAGGTGTTCGTTGAAGCTATGTGCAAAAACGCAAACGGCATGAAGCTTTATGCAGAGGCTTCTTTTGAGGGGGCTCCGATGGGCAGTGCCGTGGCAACTGTCATGGGAGACCGTGTATTTTTCGCGATCAAGCTCAGCGAAGTTCACCTGTGGGATATCGGAGAAGGTAATCTGTACGACCTTAGCTTGACCCTCGGTAAGGACAAGGTAAAAAGCTACTTCGTCATGAGAGAGGTGTCATACGGCAACGGCGGAGAGTTAAAGCTGAATTGGAAGACACGCTTCCTCAGATTTATCCTCGACCAAGGCTTTAATCCCGACGGAATCTACACATATCCCGATGAAAAGTATCTTGAGGCAGACATCCTCCGAGGTATCGACATGGGCTTTGACGGTGCAAGACTGCATCAGCGTGTTTTCGAGCCGTTGACACTTTACTACTGCGATAAGCACGGATATCCCGTTTGGGGAGAGTTCGGTGACTGGGGACTCAATCTTGCGTCACCGCAGGCATTCAAAACATTCTCACGTGAATGGCTGAACGTAATGAAGCGTGATTTTAACCATCCGTCTATTATCGGTTGGTGTCCCTTCAACGAGACCCAGGACGCATACAGCCTTATCGGAATAATGTATGAGATGACAAAGCAGTATGATACTACTCGTCCCGTGATAGACGCATCAGGCTGGTGTCACAGCGCAAAAACGGACATCCTTGACGCCCATGATTACGAGCAGGACGGAGGACGTCTCACAGAGAAATACGGTGACAGTGGTACAGAGAATCCGTCGATCTCGTTCCTCTCGGAATACGGCGGAATAATGTGGGCACCCGAAAAGTACGGCGTTGACGGTTGGGGTTACGGAATACACCCTGAAAATGAAGAAGACTTCCTTGAACGCTTCAGAAGTCAGACTCACGCGCTTCTTGACAGCGGCAGACTTTGCGGTTTCTGCTACACTCAGCTTACCGACGTTGAGGAGGAACTTAACGGACTTTATACCTACGACAGAAAGCCGAAATTTGACCCTGCGGTTATAAGAGAGATCGTGCAGAAGAAGGCAAAGATCGAAGAGTGACGGTTAAAGTAAGGATTTGATCTCCCATACATTAAATTCATTAACGTAAACAATACC
>CAYYRY010000330.1:0-1825 GCA_964474245.1 uncultured Ruminococcus sp.
GGCGGTACACTTCTCCCGTCAATGCTTGCGGGAATAGGTCCCGATATTGCCCTCGACGGTATGACCAGTACAAACCAGGCGGTTGTAAACGCAACAGGTTCCATTATCGACTACGCGGTTCGCGGTGCGGTTCTTCCTCTTCAGGATCTCGAAGGATTCGAAGACGTTAAGAAGTGGTTCCCCGCAGCTTCCTTTGAACCCGTAACTCTTTACGGTGACGTTTACGGTATTCCCACTTCTCTTGACTGGAGCATGCTGTTCTACCGTAAGGATATCTTTGCTACACTCGGAATTGAAGTTCCCGAGACTTGGGACGATATCATGGCTTCCGTACCTGTTCTCCAGTTCAACAACATGGAAGTCGGTCTTGGACATGACATTACTTCATTTGCTACATTCATTTTCCAAAACGGCGGTCAGTTCTGGGCAGATGACGGTATGAGAGTCAACTTCGATACTAATACGAGCCTTGAGGCGTTTGAGTATATGACTAATATGTTCACACAGTACTCACTGCCTCTGACATACGATGCTCTTAACCGTTTCAAGACCGGTGAGATCCCGCTTTTCCTCGGTTCCTACATCACATACAACACCATTACGATCTTCGCTACTGAAATCTCCGGCCTTTGGGGCTTCACTCCCATGCCCGGTACAATGGATGAAAACGGCGAGATCAACAGAAGCGTAGTTGGTTCAGCAGACGCTGTATGTATGGTTAAGAGTTGTGATGACGTTGAAAACTCATGGAAGTTTATCCAGTGGTACTGTGACAAGGATTTCCAGGTAGCACTTTCTAACGAACTTATTAACCTCCTTGGCGAATCAGGTATGAGAACTGTAGCTCACCTTGAGGCTCTTGACGAGCTTCAGTGGAAGGAAGATGACCGTAAGGCACTTCTTGATCAGATCAATTATGTTAAGTGTCTGCCTCAGTATCCCGGTTCATACTTCATCGCACGTTACGTAACCTTCGCAGTTAACAATGCATATAACGAAGGCCTTGACCCTGTTGAATCACTTCTCGGATACGTGAGTGCTATCAACAAGGAGATCACACGTAAGCGTACAGAGTTCGGATTTGAAACGGTTGAAGTCGGCGAGACTCTTGCAGTCAAGAGACTCAACGAGGCTGTAGCACTCATCGATGAGCTCAGTGATGCAGACAAGGAAACATACAAGGATATCATTGCAAACGTAAAATCAGTTGTTGAGGCTGACGTCCATGAAATAGCGGCTATCGAAAAGGCGGCTGACGCACTCGCTGAGGCAAATGCCGATCTCTTCGGTGCAGCTGTTGAAAAGCTTGATAACGCAGCATACTGGTTCGGTACATACGATAACTGATAGGATATCGTAAATTTAGTTAAGGAGACAAACAAATGTCTAAGAAATCTGAAGCAAAAGTTGTCTCGCGTAAGGAAATGACAAAGGTACAGTGGACCTTGCACCAGATGAACGTAAACAAGATCGGTTACTTCATGATCGCTCCGTTTATGATTCTCTTCCTGGTATTCACGGTTGTACCCGTCGTTCTCTCACTCGTAGTCAGCTTGACAAACTTTAATATGATCGAGTGGCCGGATTTCGTTTTCCTGCAGAACTACGCAACGTTGTTCCTTGATGACGAGCTCTTTATCACGGCTCTCAAGAATACATTGATATTCGCCGTAATCGTCGGTCCTATCGGTTACGTAATGTCCTTCGTAGTAGCTTGGTTCATCAATGAGCTTGCTCCTTCGATCCGTGCTATCGTAACTCTCGTATTCTACGCTCCCTCAATTTCAGGTAACGTATATATCGTTTGGACCACGTTCTTCTCCGG
>CAYYRY010000331.1:0-1818 GCA_964474245.1 uncultured Ruminococcus sp.
TTTTAGCTATACCTTTATTCGGACGGGGGAAATGTTTCTTTCACGCTACTCTCCTCATTAGAAATTTAAGTATTTAAAGAAATTCTCCGAATCGAAAGATCGCTTCGGAAAATTTTGTATAATTAGACTTCGTATCCGTTGGGATTATTCTTCTGCCATCTCCAAGAATCGGCACACATTTCGAGTATACCGTTCTCTGCAACCCAACCAAGCTCGTCTTTAGCTTTAGATGCATCAGAATAACAGGTTGCAATATCGCCGGGACGCCTGTCTTTGATTACGTAAGGCACTTTAACTCCGGTAGCTGCTTCGAAATTCTTAACAATATCAAGTACACTATAGCCCTTACCGGTACCGAGATTATAAAGCTTGAGTCCAGCCTTCTCTTCGATCTTCTTAAGAGCCTTGACGTGTCCGACTGCAAGATCAACAACATGGATATAGTCACGCACACCGGTGCCGTCGTGTGTATCATAGTCATTGCCGAAAACACCAAGCTCAGGGCGCTTACCGACAGCAACCTGAGTAACGTAAGGCATGAGATTATTGGGAGTTCCGTTGGGGTTCTCGCCGATCATACCACTCTTGTGAGCACCGATGGGATTAAAGTATCTGAGAAGAACGATATTCCATTCGGGATCTGCTGTGTGGATATCAGTAAGGATCTGCTCTAACATGGACTTAGTCCATCCGTAGGGATTGGTGCACTGACCCTTGGGACATTCTTCAGTAATCGGAACAAAAGCAGGGTTTCCGTAAACTGTAGCTGATGATGAGAAGATCATATTCTTTACGTTAAATTCTTTCATTACATCAACAAGTACAAGAGTTCCGTTAATATTATTGTTATAATACTCCCAAGGCTTTGCAACAGATTCGCCGACAGATTTCAATCCTGCGAAGTGAATACAAGAGTCGATCTGTTCGTTTTTGAAAATGTTCACTAACGCTTCACGGTCAAGAATGTCAGCCTTATAAAACTTAACACTCTTCCCTGTTATCTTTTCTACTCTTTCCAAGCTCTTTTCACTGGAGTTAGAAAGATTATCGAGTACTACAACATCATATCCTGCGTTCTGAAGCTCAACTACAGTATGAGAACCGATATATCCGGCACCACCGGTTACAAGTATTGCCATACAAATCTCCAATCTGCCTTTCGACTTATGCTAATTAATAGTGATACAAATTATGTCTTATTTCCAAAGTCCGTTAGGATACTCACCACAATCGATAAGCTCCTTGATTCTTGCGATAGTGTTAGGCTTATCTTCTGCATATGTTACACCAAACCACTTTGCAGTAGTTTCGAGAACACTTACCTCGCACTTATCATCCTTAATCATCTTACCGATGGAGTTTGGAAGAAGAGCTTCACTCTTGAGAGGTTCTCTATTGGGATTATTAATGAAGTTCTCAAAGTCTTCTGTAAGAGAATCAAATACGGAGGGAGTAAAGCCCCAGAAGTTCATTGATACACAAGTACCGGGTTCAAGATCAACGGGAGTTCCGTCATCCTCAAAGAAACGTGCACATTCTTCGGTCTTGTATATCTTGAGTCTCTCAACGATAGATTTGAGCTTACCGTCAACCTGCTCACAAACACCGCGTGCAACACTACCGTTATCGGTAAGTGTGTTTTCAACTCTGTAACCGATCATGCAGTATTCATTATCATTCTTTACGTTCTTAAGGAATTCAGCTACCTTCATGTACGCATCTCTGCCATAGAAGTCGTCAGCATTGACAACCGCAAAGGGATCATCAAGAACATCTTTTCCGCAAAGAAGTGCGTGAGTGGTTCCCCAGGGCTTAACA
>CAYYRY010000332.1:0-1817 GCA_964474245.1 uncultured Ruminococcus sp.
AATATCTCAAATAATCATGAGTACACTCAGGACAGCCATAGGTGGGATAGTCCCATCTCTGTTTCCATTTATGATCATATCGTCATTTATGACGTCATACGGCATATCAAGCTGTTTTTCACGTTTTCCCGGCGCTGTCTTTGAAAGGCTGCTCGGAATTTCGAAAGGGGCATCGGTTGGTATCTGTATGGGCCTTCTCAGCGGTTTTCCCGTTGGTGCCTGTGTAATATGCGATCTACACAGAACGGGATGTCTGACAAAAGGAGAAGCAGAGCACGCTTTACCGTACGCACACAACACCGGACCTGCCTTCCCGGTAAGCTATGTGGGAGCTTATCTATGGCACAGTACCGCTTTCGGCATTTCGGTTTACGCCGCACAGGTACTATCTTTGGTGGTACTTGCAATGACCGAAAGAAAAGTCCATCCGGTAAAATGTAACGTGTCTGCGGTGAAGCTCAAGCAAAAGAGCTTTGCAGAGTCGATAACTCAAGCTGTCATTACGTCCGCAAGGGGATGCGTTGATCTTGTGGGTTTTATTGTATTCTTTAATTTATGTACCAAAGGGATATCCATGCTGATACCGTCTGAGCTTTCGGTATTACCTGCTGTTATATCATCTCTCCTCGAGCTTTCAGCAGGGGTCACAGGCAGTGCAGGCCTTGGCGGAATAATCGGCGCGGCACTAACGGGATTTTCGGTTTGCTTTGGAGGAATATCCGCACTGATGCAGGCATCCATCCATGCCCGAAATGCAGGAATAGGTTTCAAAAGATGCATAAAATTCAAAACAGCTCAGGGAATCGTGTCATCCCTCCTTTGCTGTGTCTCATACGCTCTCATATTCCGATAAAATTTGTATCTGTTTGTAAAAAGTTTCTGCCAAATCTTGATTTATTGCCGAATATATTATATAATTAATATGTATGTGTATCTTCACATCAATCATACGTCATCGGATACGGAGGAGCCATTCCCCATGAAAATCAAAAACAAAGATAATATAGAGGTTTTTTGCAAATACTGCGAGCGTGCCACTCCTCTTGCTACGGAAGGCAAGCTTGTCTGTGCAAAGCGCGGTGTCGTTGCTGAAGACTACAAATGCAGAAGCTTCATATACGACCCTCTCAAGCGTGCTCCGAAGCTTTTTTCCCTTGACACAGATAACGCGGAAATGACCGCTATAGACGAGTAAAAAATATTGACAAAAATATTGACATATAAACCATTTGGAGGATACCTTAATGATCATCGCACTTGAAGAAGCAAAGCATACCTTAAATAATTTCCGTGCAAACATAGATGAGCTCGGAAGTGCTTTACGGATAGAGGAACTGAGAGGTCAGCTCGAGGAGCTTGAAAAGAAGACTCTTGAGGCTGATTTCTGGAACGACCAGGAAAACTCAGGTAAGATCCTCAGACAGGTAAAGCAGCTCAAGGATAAGATTGAAGCATACGACAACCTCGCCGCTAAGCTTGAGGACACGATTACCCTCGCCGAGCTTGCCATTGAAGAAAATGACGAGAGCCTGACAGATGAGGTTCTTGCCGAGGTTGAGGCTATTCATGCTGAAGAAGAAAAACAGCGTATCGAGATACTCCTTTCAGGCGAGTACGACAGAAATAATGCTATCATCAGCTTCCACCCCGGTGCGGGCGGAACTGAGGCTCAGGACTGGGCACAGATGCTCTACCGTATGTATACCCGTTGGGGTGAAAAGCACGGTTACAACGTCAAGCTCATCGATTGGCTCGACGGTGAAGAAGCCGGACTTAAGTCTGCCACCATCATGATCGAGGGCATCAACGCATACGGG
>CAYYRY010000333.1:0-1810 GCA_964474245.1 uncultured Ruminococcus sp.
CTGCCCATGTGGGAGCAAAGGATATCCTTTGCGTCGTGCTCAATAAGGTATTTGATAGTGGGAAGAGCGCCAACGATACGGTTCTCGTCAGTGATAACGCCATCCTTGAGGGGAACGTTAAAGTCACATCTTACGAGGACTCTCTTGCCGGCAACGTCAATGTCTTCTACTGTTTTCTTATTGTAAGTCATTGGTGGTAAATTCCTTTCCAAAATGATTTGAGTTTACATACACATATAATATAACATAAAGTCGGGAAATTATCAACCTTTTTTCGGAAATTTCCTTTGGCGAGGAGTATATTTTTATGATTAAACAGGGTAAAACCACGGGTCTGCCTAAAAACGGCAGAACCGTGGGGGACAAGTGATAAAATTGACTCAGTTGTTTTCACAGAATCGCATTAGAATTGTAGCGACCTGCGCACGTGAAGCATCACCCTTAGGGGAGAGAAGTGTTTCGCCGTTGACGGATGCTCCTGTGATGAGTCCTTCGGCATATGCCCAGGAGAGCGCGCCTGTCGCCCACTTACCGGTCTTTGAGGCATCGGGGAATACGGAAAGCTCAGCGTTTGCGAAAGTGTCGATTCCCTTGTACTGAGCATATCTGAAGAGGATCGTAGCTATCTGCTCACGGGTAACGTTGATGTCGGGATCAAATAACGTTGCACTCGTTCCCGTAACGACTCCGTTTTCATAAGCCCAGGCAACTGCGTTCTTATACCATTTGGCTTTCAGATCGGTGAAGGGAGTTAAGCCGTCCACATCAGGAGAACCCTCAAGTCTGTAAAGCACAGTAACGACCATTCCACGGGTCATGGGACCGTTGGGGTCAAACTGAGTGCCGTCACCAACGCCGTTCATCAGTCCCTCAAGCACAGCAAAGTCAACTGCGGGAGTGTACCACTTACCCGCCTTAACGTCAACGAACATAAGTGATGAGTCGATGAATTCGATCTCATCGGTGACAGCTTCGCAGTTTTCGCAATGGCGCGACTTTTTGCCACGCTCGGTTGCACTTGCGGCTTTGTCGATTGTCCATTCTTCGGAGAAGGGGTGGTCAGTAGCGGGGAGTTCGTTGTATGTAGAGTAGTCGCAGCGAGAACAGGTTTCGTAAGCATCCCAACCGATGTCGGTACAGGTGGGAGATTGAGCTTCGTGAGGCTGTCTGTCATGTCCTAATGAAGGAATCTCTATGTAGGTTGAGTAATCGCAGCGAGAACAGGTTTCGTAAGCCTCACAACCGATGTCGGTACAGGTGGGAGATTGGGCTTCGTGAAGCAGTCTGTCATGTCCTAATGAAGGAATCTCTGTGTATGTAGAATAATCGCAGTGCGAACAGGTTTCGTAAGCGTCCCAACCGATATCGGTACAGGTGGGAGATTTTGCTTCGTGAGATGTGATTTTATGACCGAGGGCAGGGATTTCTAAATAAGTTGTGTAAGCACAGCGAGTGCAAGATTCGTAAGCATAATGACCGGGTGTTAAACAAGTTGCATTTTTACCATTACTATACAGTATGTTGTGACCAAGGGAATTTACGTAGGTGTCAATATAATTACTTCCGCAATGGCAAGTGTGGTCAGTATAACCTTTTTCAGTGCACGTTGGCTTAATAACTGTATCTGTATATTTGTGCCCATTAGGAGGTATATCATTCTGATCAACGATTTCGCTACATTCAGAACAATACATTACTTCTTTACCGTTTGTTTCACATTCTGAAGGTTTGACTGTAACCCAATTGTTTGAGTTTGTATGAACGTGAATAATTAATTGCTGCTGGAACCCACCATAGCTGATTATTACAT
>CAYYRY010000334.1:0-1794 GCA_964474245.1 uncultured Ruminococcus sp.
GTGTGGCTGGATAACTACATAGACACCCTCACCAACGAGTATTTTTTGCTTGCGCTGAAAAACTCGCTGCTGCTTATCGTGATATGCGTTCCCGTGCTTGTGGTGCTTGCACTGGTGATATCCCTTGCGCTGTCCTACGGTATCAGTTGGGTTAGAAAGAGCCGTTTTGCATTCGTGCTGCCGATGGTAATTCCCACAGCGAGCATCGTGCTTATATGGCGGAGCGTATTCGGGGAGAATGAAACGGTCCTCCCGATATATCTGCTGTTTATATGGAAGAACATCGGTATCTGTATAGTCCTGCTGACGGCGGCATTCACCTCTATCGAGAGGTCTGTATTTGAAGCGGCAAGGCTGGACGGGGCGAATACATTCGTGCTTCACACGAGGATAACAATTCCCATGATAGCGCCCACGGTGTTTTTTGTGACGCTCCTATCCATAGTCAATAGCTTCAAAATATTCAAGGAGAGCTATCTGTATTATGGTACGAATTACCCTCCCGATCACAGCTACACCCTCCAGTATTACATGAACAACAACTTCCTGAAGCTTGACTATCAGAGCCTTGCGACCTCGGCGGTGCTGACTTCGATACTGGTTTTCGGCATAGTCATGGCGGGAATGGCGATACAGCGGAGGTACAATAAATGAGAAAACTGAATGCTGTAATTTTCACACTGCTTGCGGTGATATTTGTTCTCCCTGTAATAGCAACTGTTGTGCTGTCCTTTGAATACGGCTTACAGGGCTACGCCGATCTGCTTTTCGATTGCTTTGTATTCTATCCGATGTTCTGGAACTCGGTGATATATGCGGCGGTGATAACTCTCGTGCAGCTTGTGGTGATAATCCCCTGTGCTTTCGGGTTTTCTCAGGCGAGATTTAAAGGCAAGGGAGCAGTGTTCGTGTTCTACATAATCCTTATGATGATGCCCTTGCAGGTGACTATCCTCCCTAACTACATCGGGCTGCGTGATATGGGACTTATCGATCACCCGTTGGGGATAATTCTGCCGATGATATTCAGCCCGTTCGGAGTAGTGGTGATGCACCAGTACATGAAGAACATCGACAATTCTGTTGTTGAGGCGACAAGGCTTGAAACCAATTCCGTCATTCGCGTGATGATAACGAGTGTGATACCGCAGTTGAGGGTGTGTATCTTCGCTGTTGTGCTGTTCGTTTTTGCGGACTGCTGGAATATGGTGGAGCAGCCCATGCTGTTCCTCAAAAATGAGGAGCTTAAAACACTTTCGGTGTTCATTGCAAACGCGCAGAGCTACACGGGAGAGGTAATGTTTCCGGCGGCGGTGATGTTTCTGATACCGGTACTGCTGCTGTATCTTTTCTTTAACGACAGCCTTGAAAAGGGGCTGACCTTAGGTGATCTGTCATGACGAAAAAGATTACTCTTGCGGTGACTGTACTGTTCTTCTCCGCTATGCTGCTTCTGACATTCCTTGCAGAGCCGATACATAATGTGGCGTTGCCGAGGGTAACTTGGTCAAGGGTGGAAACGAGATCCTTTGATGACAGCTACATTGATGCCGAAGGCAATACTGTCAAAATGGAAAGCTACAAGACCGCTGTACCGATCGCTCTCATTGAGAAAGGAATATACACTGTCTACACCGCCGAAAAGAACGGCACAGAGCGGCAGTTCGTTCGGCTTGTCAGCGTTCAGACGGGAAGAACGACCGAGGACGGCTATGCTGAGGTGCTGTCGGGGCTGATGTTCAATGACCGTATCGTGATAGAGCATACAGGTGAGCTTTATGACGGTGCGGAGGT
>CAYYRY010000335.1:0-1773 GCA_964474245.1 uncultured Ruminococcus sp.
GGAGTGAACAGATAATGGCAAAGGTTACAAAAAAGGTTGTCAAGAAGCGCCGCGAAAGAAAAAATATCGAAAAAGGTGCAGCGCATATCCGTTCAACCTTCAATAACACTATCATCACCATCACCGATGTGAACGGCAACACTGTTGCATGGGCATCTTCCGGCGCAATGGGCTTCAAGGGTTCCAGAAAGAACACTCCTTATGCTGCTCAGACCGCTGCAGAGGCTGCTGCAAAGGGTGCTATGGAGCACGGTATGAAGACTGTTGAAGTATTTGTAAAGGGTCCCGGTAACGGTCGTGAGGCTGCGATCCGTGCTCTTCAGACAACAGGTCTTAACATTACTCTTATCAAGGACGTAACTCCCATTCCTCACAACGGATGCCGTCCCCCCAAGAGAAGAAGAGTATAAGTATTGTTCCGTGCGGTTTTTACCGCGTGAAATCGGGTATTTCCCGAATGATTCGGCTGCTTTTGCCAAAGCAGTCAGAATTCCTAAATTAACAGGAGGATATAAGATATGGCAAGATATACAGGTGCATCCTGCAAGCTCTGCCGCAGAGAAGGCAAGAAGCTCTTCCTTAAGGGCGATCGCTGCCTCAGCGACAAGTGTGCTCTTTCCAGACGTTCTACTGTTCCCGGTCAGCACGGTGCAGGACGCAAGAACGTAAAGGAATACGGTCTCCAGCTCAGAGAGAAGCAGACTGCTCGCCGTTACTACGGTGTTCAGGAGGGTCAGTTCAAGGGTTACTACGTACAGGCTGACAAGAAGGAAGGCGTTGCAGGTGAAAACCTCCTCAGCATCCTTGAGAGACGTTTTGATAACGTAGTTTACAGAATGGGTCTGGCCAGCAGCCGTAAGGAAGCTCGTCAGTTCGTTCGTCACGCTCACTTCACACTCAACGGTAAGAAGGCTGATATTCCCTCTATCATCGTTAAGGTTGGCGACGTTGTTGCTCTTAAGGGAAAAAGCCGCGGCAGCGAGAAGTTCAAGGCTCTCATGGAGTCTGCTGCTGATGCTACAGCTCCCAAGTGGCTTGAGTATGATGCAGAGGCTGCTTCCGCTAAGGTTATCGCACTCCCCCAGAGAGACGATATCGACTTCCCCTTCGAAGAGCAGCTTATCATCGAGCTTTACTCCAAATAATGACCTGCCTGTGCCGCATATCAGTCACGGATGGGTCATTATGCGGACACTTTGTCCTGCTTCCGATCCATGGGCGGCATAAGTCCTGAAATTTCCCCGCAGAGGTTCTGCGGAACGATCACACGATCACATTATTTAAGGGAGGGTTGTTATAAATGATAGAAATTGAAAAGCCGAATATAGCGACTATAAATTTGAGTGAAGATGGTAGAAACGGTAAGTTTATCATCGAACCCCTCGAGAGAGGTTATGGAATTACCCTCGGAAACTCTCTTCGTCGTGTGCTTATCAACTCTCTTCCCGGCGTAGCTGTTTCCAATATCAAGATCGACGGAGTTCTCCACGAGATCTCTACTATTAACGGCGTCAAGGAAGACGTTCCGGAAATAGTTCTTAACGTTAAGGGAATCGTTGCAAAGCTTTTCACTGAAGGAGCTAAGACGGTTATCATCGATACTAACGGTGAGCGCGAGATCACTGCCGGCGATATTATCGCTGACTCTGATATCGAGATCCTTAATCCCGAGCACCATATCTGTACTGTTGGTGAGAACATCCGCTTCTACATGGAGCTGACCTTCGACCACGGCAGAGGTTACGTTGCAGGCGATAAGAACAAGCAGATCTA
>CAYYRY010000336.1:0-1749 GCA_964474245.1 uncultured Ruminococcus sp.
GCTCTGCTTATCGTACTCCTCTACAACGTACTGACACGTCTATTGCCACACCTTTTGAAATCAGGCATAAAAGCGCTTTCAAGGGCAACCGGCTTTTTCAGAGCGTTCCGTGCGGAAATGAAACTCAAAGCAAAATAAACAAACCTTTTACTACAGGAGGATAGACCGTGAAGCTCGGTTCAATTGTCGGTATAATATTTTCGGCTCTCGTCATAATCTCCGGAATAGTATTATGTATCATCGGTGTTTCAAGTGCCGAAAAAGACGACAGATATCTGTTTACGCATCGAAATGAAGACGGTACATACTACATTCAGAAGATCGACGAGGGTATAACAAGACTGAATATAGATCTTACGGATGCAGACGTCGTGATTACAGGCAGTGCAGAAACGTCGCAGATCGAATTCTACAACTTTAATCCCAATCAATATGCACTTACCACAACCCCCAACGTTATCTCCTTTGAAGAAACACAAAAGATCGATTCCGTATCCGATGTCTGGGAAAACGGTATTAATTTCAACGGACTCAGATATGCCCTTGATCCTGCAGGATACAAAATAGACGAGCTTGATAAAAAGGTCGTGATCAGTATCGGAAAGGAAACCGATATAAAGATAATCGACGTAGCTGCCGATGCTTCAGACGTCAAGATAAACGAGCTTGATATCAAGGGAGACATCTCTTTACATATTTCTAAAGGTAACGTTGCGTTAAATAACGTAATGTCCGGATCGGTAATTGAGATATTCGGAAATGAACTGAACACAAGCCTTGAGGCTTCTTCCTCACTCAGCTTCCGTTATTCCGTAAAAAGCTCCGAGCTTAAGCTTCACAATATGTCTGCCACAGACACACAGATAACCGTTGACAGCGGCAGAGTGGACTATATAACGGACTCATATCTTGATGACGTATTTATCAGTGCCGTCAGCGAAAGCGGAGGACTGCTTGTAAATTCCCTGCCTCACAACGGTCCCCTCGACAATGTTCCGGAAGAATATACAGTTTCAATCAAAATCAAGTGCGGTTCAGCCGGCATTAATTTTGAATATCCCGAAAAGATTTCTGAGGACTCTGAGGAGACCACCTCCGATGATACCGAAGTCATTGAATAAACAAAAAACATAATTTCAGATAGGAGAACACAAATGACACATTCATACAAAACAAAAGGAACTTGCTCATCCAAGATAGATTTTGAGATCGAAAACGGCATCATCAAAAGCGTTGTTTTCACAGGCGGATGCAACGGCAATCTGAAAGCGATTGCAAAGCTCGTTGAGGGAAGAGATGCTGCTGAGGTTGCAGAAACTCTCAAGGGAAACACCTGCGGTCCCAGATCCACATCATGTGCAGATCAGCTTTCCCACGCTATTACCGAGGCACTCGGAAAATAACGACCTTAACCGTTATCCGCAAGTCTGGGGATAACGGTTAATATTTGGAGAAAGCCATGGAAAGATGTGAAAGCGTGACATTAACCAATATGTGTATGATAACCGACGGCAGAGGCAGAGTTCTGGTTCAGAATAAAGTAAGCAAAAGCTGGGGCGGCATCTGCTTTCCGGGAGGGCACGTTGAAAAGAACGAGTCCTTTTCCGAGTCTGTGATCCGTGAGGTCAGAGAGGAAACGGGGCTTACCGTAAGCTCACCGATTCTGTGCGGGCTGAAGCAGTTCTGCTCCGCCGACAATCGAGTAGGAGGCTGACCATTAGTTGATCAGCCGACCTCTCACACCACCGT
>CAYYRY010000337.1:0-1748 GCA_964474245.1 uncultured Ruminococcus sp.
AAGATACATCACTTTACCGCCTAAAAGTCCGCCACAAGTGGAGAGCATGAATGCGAGAAGTCCGAGACCGATGATCGCAAGTGTAGTCAATGAAAGGAAGCTTTCCGCACTGGCGGTTGCTCCGACGGATACGCCGAGGAATATGGTCACGATATTGATAAGCTCATTCTGTGCGGTTTTGGAAAGTCTGTCCGTAACGCCGGAAACGTTGAACAGGTTACCGAGCATCAGAAGACCGACGAGAGGAGCCGCATCGGGAATTATAAGACAAACGATAAGCGTTACGACCACGGGGAACATGACCTTCTCAAGCTTCGACACGGGTCTGAGGTTAGTCATAACGACACTTCTCTCCTTTTTCGTTGTCAGAAGCTTCATAAGAGGTGGCTGGAACAGGGGGGTAAGCGCGATGTAGCTGGAGGCCGCGGTGTCAATAGCACCTAAAAGTGTGGGTGCGAGTGTCTTGGGTACAAGGATAGCGGTAGGACCGTCGGCACCGCCTATGATACCGATGGAAGCCGCCGCAGGGGGAATAAAGCCGATGAGGATTGCAAGTGCATACGCCACGGGCACGCCGAGCTGTGCGGATGCGCCGAGGAAGAGTGACTTAGGATTTGCGATAAGGGGAGTAAAGTCGGTCATGGCTCCGATACCGAGGAAGATAAGGGACGGATATATACCAAGCTTAACGCCGAGGTAGAGGAAGTCAAGGAGAGACCCTTCCGAGACGACCTTGCCGATGTCAACGTGGTCGCCGAGGAAGAACTCCTCCATATGGAAAAGGTTTGCACCGGGAAGGTTTGCAAGAAGCATACCGAATGCAATGGGGATAAGCAGCAGAGGCTCAAAGCCTTTAACAACTGCAAGGTAAAGGAGCACCCCGATAATCACGTACATTATCAGAGTCTTTACCATAAGCACCGGATCAGACGCAAGCTGAGCAATACCGGTGGACTCTAAAAATCTTAATACGAGTTCCAAAATTCAACACTCCGATCTTTCAGATGTGTACTTACGCAAGAGTAACGATCGCATCTCCGGCGTTAACGGTAGCACCCTGAGGAGCATTTACCGCTGCAACCGTACCGGCTATGGGAGAGAATATCTCATTTTCCATCTTCATAGCCTCAAGGATACAAACGAGAGAATCCTTTTCAATCTTATCGCCCACCTTAACGTTCATCTTAAGAATGGTACCGGGCATTGGAGCCTTAACAGCTTCTCCGCCGGCAGAAGGTGCAGGCGCGGGAGCTGCAGGCTTAGCTGCAGGAGCAGGCGCAGGAGCAGGCGCGGGAGCTGCAGGCTTAGCTGCAGGAGCAGGCGCAGGAGCAGGCGCAGGAGCTGGAGCTACTGCCACGGGTGCGGGGGCTGCTACAGGTGCAGGTGCTGCCGCTACGGGAGCTGCACCGCCGATCTCTTCAACTGTTACTGTATATGTTACTCCGTTAACTGTTACGTTATAATTCTTCATGACAAAAAATCCTTTCTAATATTCAGCAGTAGGCAGTTAATTACGAATTCCACGGTTTGCCGTTCTTCGTTCTCTTAAAGGAAACGACTCTGAAGGGCATAACACTTCCGTCTTCGGATTCTGAAGCAAGATATGCGGATATTGCCGCTGTGATAACTGCAACCAACGCACCGTCATCCTGTGCGGGTATCTCGGGTTCAATCTGAACCGACTCAGGCACCGGAGCAACCTCCTCAGGCGCACTCTTCTTCTCACCGATGGAAGAGAGCTTTACAAC
>CAYYRY010000338.1:0-1742 GCA_964474245.1 uncultured Ruminococcus sp.
ACGGATCAGGGATACGGTATGGGTATGTACGGCGGTGTTTCCTTTTCATTCTCAGCGGAGGTGCCGGGTATTCTTGCGGCTACCTTTGCAAAGGACAGCAGCGCAGGAAAAGATTCTGTTACATACGAGTCCCTTAAGGATGCGTTTTCGAGCAACGTCATAGACGAGGTGTTCTACGAGAAAGCCGATGACAAGATAATAGACAAATACGAAAAAGAGGCTCAGGACAAGATCGACGAGATCATGTCTGCCGACGGTATCGATCCCGCTACCATCAAGGGCACGTGCTACTATATCTCATCCGTAAACGGCGATGACAAAAACGACGGTCTCTCTCCCGAGACTCCGTGGAAAACGGTAAACAACCTCTACACCATAATCGGCGGAGGATGGAGTATCAACCATAATCTTAAGCCGGGAGATGCCGTATTCTTCGAAAGAGGCAGCGAATTCAATTCACACGAAGAGCTCTCTTATAATACCACCGGTTACCACGCACTTTTACTCACCTCAGGTGTTACGTATTCGGCATACGGCGAAGGTGACAAGCCGCTCTTTACCAACAGACTTTTAACCTCCACCCCCACGGGTAAGTGGAAGGCTGTAGCAGGACATCCGAACGTTTGGCAGCTTGACGAAGATATGAAATTCGACGCCACCAGACCTCAGAAGAACGAGATAGGCGCTGTTGTAGTCAACGGCGGCGAGATGTGGGGTATCAGAACCGCGAAATACGATGAGACCTACGCCTTCAGCACAGACCGAGGAGTAGTTACCAACGGACGCGACATATTTGAGTCTCAGGCTATGTTCGTGGATCTCTCATCCCTTAAGAACGACCTTCAGTTCTACTATGACAGAACGGACGGAAGCTTCTATATGTACTGCGACGACGGAAACCCCGGCGAGGTATTTGACGATATCAAATTCTCGGTATACGGCGACATCATCGTAGGCGGAGGCGAGGTCGGATATCCTACAACTACGGTAGACAATCTTTCCGTAAAATACGGCGCTCGCCACGGTATGGCTATAGGAGGAAACAACTTCACGGCTCAGAACTGCGAGATAGGCTGGATCGGCGGAATAGATATCGGAAACGGTATCGAGGCTTGGGGTAACGTGCAGAACTACACCGTCAAGGATTGCTACTTCTATCAGTGCTACGACGACTGCGCTACCGCACAGTATATGGGCGAGGGTCCCGAGAGAGGCGCGCTCATGAACAACATAAGCTTCACGGGTAACGTTTGCACCTATACAACCATGGCGTTCGAGCTTTGGTCCGCAAAATTTGCACTCGGCGCAGGAAGTAACGTAGACATAGCTCAAAATTCCATTATAAAGAACGCAAAGATCTCCGACAATTACCTGCTCTACATGGGATACGGCTTCGGTCATCAGCGTTCCTACGAGTATCATCCCGGTAAGGGCGGTGGATTCCTCGACACATCGGGATTCAATTTTGAGCAGTACTCAAACGTATCCTTCGAAAACAACGTTTGTCTGCACGCCGCGTCTCTCGTGAATTATTCGCAGAACTACAAAACGACAGGTGACCGCCGCGGTGTCGAATTCAAAAATAACGTTTACATCATCAGCGATACTGCAACGTACCTTGCAAGAACAAGACTTACCAACCGCACGAACGGCGTACTCTATCCCTATAACGAACGTTCTGTGGCTTACTTCCAGAGTCTCGGAATCGAGAAGGGCTCCAAGTTCTATTATTATGAAGGTTA
>CAYYRY010000339.1:0-1725 GCA_964474245.1 uncultured Ruminococcus sp.
TTGAGCTCATCACTCCTATCGCTATCGAGACAGGTCTCCGTTTCGCTATCCGTGAAGGTGGTAGAACAGTTGGTTCCGGTGTCGTTTCCGCTATCGAGGCGTAAGTTTATACCGAACTTAACAAACATTGGCTAATTAATAGCTATAAAAGGAGCGGAGTCCACAGGCTCCGCTCCTTTTGATACTTTATCGTTCTTCTTCTGTGCAGAAGGTCTGAACGAATTTTCGGGGATAGGTGTAATTCCTTACCGGTGGTATAGTCCACTAACTCTAAGCATTTCGCTTGAGCCGAACAGGTGTGATTCCTGTACCGACGGTCACAGTCCGGATGAGAGAAAACTAAAATTTGACGGGCTTCCCTGCCCTCCCCGATAAGTATTTCTGCTTTTCGGGATTTTTTGTTTTATCTCCATAATATCTATATATTAACTATATCAGAATTCGGGAGAACCACCATGAACAACTCAATAAAAAACACCAATAACCATATCAAGACCATCACCGCAGTGGGACTTTTCTGCGCTCTCGCATACGTCTGCTGTGTGGTGTTCCATTTTAAAGCCGCTTTCCTTACCTTCGACCTCAAGGATGCTGTAATGACCGTAGGCGGTATGATCTTCGGTCCACTTTACGGTATTGCCATGGCGTTTATCGTCGCCATTATCGAGGGACTTACCGTCAGTACAACAGGAGTGTACGGCTTCGTTATGAACGTACTGTCAAGCTGTGTATTCGTCGGTGTTTCAAGTCTGATCTACAAATTCCGCCGTACCATGAACGGTGCCGTTATCGCTATCACCGTCGCCGCCATCTCTACCGTTGCGGTAATGATGGGCGCCAACGTGCTGATCACCCCCTTTTACATGAACGTTCCGACAGCGGACGTGATCTCTCTGATTCCAACTCTGCTCCTTCCCTTCAACGCCACGAAGGCAGTGTTCAATTCCGCCGTCGTTTTCATAATTTACAAGCCCATCATAACTGCCATGCGCCGTTCCGGCTTTGTCCGCACAGCGGATAATTTCGATCCCGTCATGTCCAAAAGCAGCCCTGCAGTACCCGTTGCGCCCATTGCACTGCTCGTTGGTGCCGCCGCAATGATATTCTTCTTCGTATTCCTCAAGGGCTCCGTCACCATCGGATAAAGCATACGGCTTAAGCAGTTATATATTTTATAAAAAATTATAATTTCCTGTTGAAATTCATCACAGTATGTGATATACTATATGTCGGTATAAACCGATGAACAATTTAATCTTATCAAGAGCGGCGGAGGGACCGGCCCCATGAAGCCCGGCAACCTATCACACAACGTGACAAGGTGCTAATTCCTGAAAGATGAGACGATACAACCGATATTTAGCGGTCCTCTGTCTTGTCGCCGAGGACCGCTTTTGTTGTACACTATAGTTTTACGTAAATAATATAGTTTTACGTAAATAATATAAAGGAGAATATAAAATGAAGAAGCTTTTTACATCTGAATCAGTTACCGAAGGACATCCCGATAAAATTTGTGACCAGATCTCCGACAGAATTCTTGACGCCATCCTCGCTCAGGATCCCATGGCACGCGTTGCCTGCGAGACCGCCTGCACCACAGGTATGGTAAGCGTAATGGGCGAGATTACTACCACCGCAATAATTGACTATCCCCAGATCGTTCGCGATACCGTCGTGGGTATCGGTTACGACAGAGCCAAGTACGGTTTTGACGGTCACACC
>CAYYRY010000340.1:0-1723 GCA_964474245.1 uncultured Ruminococcus sp.
AAGAAAGCGCAATTCTGTAAAGCATATCGGAATATTCAAGGTAGACGTCATCAAATGCTCTCCCGAATGTTTTATTGTTTATCACTTCTTTATCCCTCCAATATTAAAAACGCATAAAACGTTCCAAAGGTCACAATAAATTTGATTATTTATAATTATTAATGATCGCGACATGAATATATTCATAGGAAAAAGAAAAATCCCCTTGTGTCAGATAATTATCATTATCTTGAACAGCAAAGAGATTTATGCTATAATTATTATATAGGTAGTATTCACGTCTCGAAAAAAGCTACTCTCCCCCACGGGAATATTATTGATCCCCAATATACCCTTTACTTATGGAGAATGCATATGCAAATATTATTTTTCTTGTTTTTCATAACGATATTCGGAATGGTCATCTTCGGATTTATCAACGGCATCGCTCAGTGGAACCGCAATAATCACTCTCCCCGACTGTCAGTAGACGTCACCGTGGTAGCAAAGCGTACATACGTCAGTCACCATAACCACAACCATGACGGACACATACATACCACAAGCTCCACTTCCTATTATGTGACCTTTCAGGTGGCAAGCGGTGACAGAATGGAGTTTCTCGTTCCGTGGGGTGATTACGGTATGATCGTTGAGGGCGACCGTGGAGTTCTGTCCTTCCGGGGAACAAGATACCTCGGATTTGATAGGCAAGCATGATCATCTTAGTCAAACGCAAAAGAATCCCCGTGCAAACCCTGTTCAGGATAATGTTGCGGGGACTTTTATTGATTTTTTAAGCTTTACAGTATTTTTTCATCTTCGTAAGTACCATATGACACTAAAAAATCACTCTACCAACGGTTGATACTCCCCAAATCAACCGCCGGTGTGTAGTATTTCATCATCAGATCACCTATACTGTAAACGAAAGGAGAGCTACTATGGATCAGATAAAGATCGGCAAATTCATTGCTGAGCGCAGAAAGCAAGCAAAGCTGACGTAGGTGCAGTTGGCGGAAAAATTAAACATTACCGACAGAGCAGTATCAAAATGGGAAACAGGCAAAACCATGCCCGACTCATCAATCATGCTTGAGCTGTGCGGTATTCTCGGAATCACGGTAAATGATTTATTAAGCGGGGAGGTAGTTACTATGGATAATTACAATAAAGAACTTGAAAACAATTTACTTAAGATGATAAGACAAAAGGAAGAAGCTGACAGGAGACTTCTGTCTCAGGAAATCCTGACGGGTATACTCTGTCTCATACCGCTGGTAGCTTCGGTGATAGTAGCATTGACAGTACCTATGGAAGAATGGCTCGCCGGCCTCATCGTCGGTCTGTCGTTGATTCCACTCCTCATTGCCACGCCTTTTATGATAAAGATCGAGCAGGTGGCGGGATATTACAAATGTAAAAAATGCGGACACAAATATGTGCCGAAGTATGTCAGTGTCTTTGCTGCTATGCATATAAACAGAACGAGGTTTATGCGCTGCCCCGAATGTAATAAATGGTCATGGCAGAAAAAGATACTGCGCAAATAATAATTGATTACCTTATAAAATACGGCAAGAGCACCCCTTCATTCGGTGATCCTGCCGTGTTCTGTATGGCGTGAAAACTTGCTCCTTTTCATAAATAAAAAACACACCCGATCGGGTGTGTTTTCGTTTCAGCGGTATAGGGATTCGAACCCCAACAAACAGAGTCAGAGTCTGTCGTGCTACCGTTACAC
>CAYYRY010000341.1:0-1687 GCA_964474245.1 uncultured Ruminococcus sp.
GGAGACACAAACCGTGTATCAGCGGCAGCAATGCTTGCACGTATTCCCGAGGCAAATAATGGAATTATCATTCCTGACTACAAGATTCCCAGTCAGGACCCGAACGACCCCAATCCCGATAATATCGGTCTGACCGCCCCCGGCGCCGTTACGTTCGTTGAGGATATCAAGATCTCCAAGGCAGTGATTATGGATGATGAGGCTGATGGAAACGAATTTACCGCAACAGGTATAGGCGTTCACGGTTGGCACGAATCAAGAGTTGTTCGTACTGAGTACGGTACTTACGTTGTATTTGCTCAGGATGAGAGATTCGGTAAAGAATATCCCGCAGCATATGAAGGTTATAACGCATTCGTATGGGGTAAGTTCTACCTTGTAAAGGTCACCGACGATGGCTTCAAGAAGGTTCTTGAGGGTGAGTTCCCCGTGCACGGCGGAAGCTGTGCTCCCAACGTTCTTGCAGGTGAGGACGGTATGATCTATATTACTACCATTTCAGACGATAAGGACACTTATTTCGGATCTCTTGTAGATGCGGGAACGGATGCTGCACGTTTCACAGCAGAAGCTGCATTCCTCGGCGTATACGAGTTTGATACCAAGACAGATACTCTTGTTGCTTCTGATATTGAGATCATTCCGTACGATATCATCGGTGTTTCAGGCTACGGATATTCTATGCCGGTCGTTGACGTTGCTCAGGGTAAGATATATGCATTATATGCAGGCGGTATCGTACCGGGATACATTTCATGGTTCATTTACGATATGAAGACCCATAGCTGGGAGCCTGAGAACTACACGCTTGAGATTGACGAAAGATGTGGCTATTTCCATGCATATCCCGACGGAAAGGGCGGGATATTCTGTGTAGTACAGGGAATACCTCCTACGTGGGCTGTTGAAGAGAAGAACGAGAATGCATTTAAATTTGCAAATGATGGTTATCTGTGGCACGCGCTTTATATTTACACCATTCCCGATATGTATGAAGAGAAGGGTGAGAAGACCAAGACCATCTATGAGCCTGATTACCTTAACAGAAAGAAATTCCCCGTTATTGGTAACAGCAACGGTGTACCCGTAATTGAGGTCGGAAGTGCGCAGCATTACAATGGCGGTAATACTTATCTTGCATCCAACGGATATCTCTACGTTATCTATAAGTACGCAGAGCCAAGTGCTACGAACTATGTATATGCTATCTATGACACGAATGATAACTTTAAGCAAATAAGAAGTAAGACTCTTCAGCTTATGTCCACGACCTCGGATAAGATTAAGAATACCGATTATCAGTTTATAATCAATGAATCAACAGACGGAGATATCTATCTCACCGCAATTGATACCAAAAATGCTACCGCTACATTTGAGATATATAAGCTTGATATTACTGCATCAAAGATCAATACAAGTATGATCCTTGATGAAAACGGTAGAGCGGCATCCGTAACGGTACAGTATAAGGGATCTACAAAGAATATCCGACACTCAAGACTTGCCTATACATCCACACGTAACTCATCGATTCAGGATAATATAGTAGGCGTTATATCGTATGAGGGAACAGCAGACTATGCCGCAAGAAAAACAACGCTCTTCGAAAAAGAAGGGTTCAAGACTGAAAATTACGGCATGGCTTATAACAGCGGCGAGGGAACCCATGAGTTGTATTATTACG
>CAYYRY010000342.1:0-1687 GCA_964474245.1 uncultured Ruminococcus sp.
AGCTCGTTATATGTAGTCATGACCTTGTCAAATTCAGCAGGTATCTTCATCGTAACCTCTTCGGTGATCTGAGGATCGACCTCCCAACCGAATTGCTCAAGAAAGGCTACTCTGTCTTCGTTGGTGCGTATCTTATCGTAATTGTACTTGGATACTGTCTCAGCGATTGCGGCAGTTGTTCTCGGTGTATATTCGGGAACGAGCAGAATGATTGCCGCAAGAGAAATAATTGCAACACCAACCACCGCGGCAAATTTGATGGTAGTTGCCTTTATGCTGTAAATGAACATGATCTTCCTCCGTTTTTTATAGTACATTAAACTATATGGAGGGATGGTTCACATTATACCGTATATTTAAGTTTAAATGTGATTTTTGTGCTCTTAAGTACCTGAGACTTGATGTGAGGCTTTGGCTTTTACCTTCGGATCAAAGAATTCATGCATAGCTGTCAGATAACGTTCTCTGTTAACGGGGAAAGCCAGACCGTGTCCTGCACCTTTTACTATAACGAGTCTCTTTTCTGAGATGCAAGTATCAAAGTTCCTCTGACTCATAGTGTGGGGGACGAAATCGTCAGTATCACCGTGGAAAAAGATTACGGGAACCTTACTTTTTGCCATGGAGCTGATGGGCGAAGCAGAATCAGGATCAAATCTGCCGAAGAACCGAGCTCCTGCTTTTACCATTGGGTACATAAGTTTTGGAGGAAGATGAAGGTCTCGCATGACCTTCGTAATTATCTCTTCTGCAGAAGTGTATCCGCAATCGGCGAGAATACCGATTACGTTGTCGGGAAGCTCCATAGAAGCGCACATCATGACCGTTGCCGCGCCCATTGAAATACCCGTGAGGATGATATCTGCTTCGGGATCGATCTCTCTGAGAACGAAATCTACCCACCTGAGACAGTCGTATCTTTCGTTAATACCGAAGGATATGACGTGCCCCTCACTGTCTCCTGCGCCTCTGTGATCGACTATGAGAGCACTGTGACCGAGAACATGACATCTTACGACACCTCCGCTCAGGTCGCGCAGAGAGCTGCCTCTGTAGCCATGCATAAGTATCTCGATGGGAGCACCTTTTTCGTATTCGAAGAATTTCCCTCTGAGCGTCAAACCGTCGTGGGATCTTATCGAGACGTCCGTGCTTTGAAGCTTTCTCGTTTGCTTTATGAAGTCAACCAAATCCTCTCGGTATTCCTCGTATATATTACCGACGGGTATGGGATATTCTTCTTCCTTTTTGTTGTTTGCTGAGTAGAAAACAATGAAAAAACAAATAAGGGAACCAAGAAAGAAAGCTAACACGAAGCCAATCAAAACTGCCAGCGTTACGTATAACAATGTCAAAGCTTTACCTCCGAATCTAACTTGTATTTTAAACAGGATATTTTTTTGTATCATTAATTTTATCACCGTTGACAGGAAATTTCAACTAATTTCATAATTTATACGATAAATGTTGATTTTTCTGTAACAATCAAGTATAATTATCTTAATACTGAAAGAGGTGCACAATTATGAATATTGATGTGAATTACAAAAATAAAAAGCGATATAAGACCGCCAAGTATCCCATCAGACAACCTCTTATCATCGTGTGTCTTATCTGGCTTTTATCTAAGATCATGCTTATCGGCAAAAAATATAAGATCGAAAAGATAAATATGGAAGGACTGAGG
>CAYYRY010000343.1:0-1682 GCA_964474245.1 uncultured Ruminococcus sp.
GGTAGCTCTTGCCTTCTGCTCCGCCGCCAAGTCCTCGTGAAGGTCTGCAAGGACGTCTCCCGTCGAGTCTATTGACTGAGCATCAAAGGGAACGCCGCTGACATCCGCAGGATATACTCCTGCTGTGTGATTTATAAAGTAAGCATCAAGGCCTGAGCGCGTTATCTCTTCGGTAGTCATACATCTTGTAAGCTGATGCATAAGCGCGCTGATCATTTCCATATGACCAAGCTCCTCTGTGCCTATATCGGTCAGAATTCCGGCTACATTTCTGTTTGGAGTTGAGTATCTCTGGCTGAGATATCTTGTAGCCGCTCCAAGCTCTCCGTGTGGGCCGCCAAGCTGTGCGGAAATTATTTTCGCAAAGTAAGGATCAGGATTCTTGATCTTGACAGGATACTGTAGTTTTCTTTCGTATATCCACATATTATAACTCTCCTTTACTCTGAATCATATTCCCAAGGCCAAGGGGTTTCAGTCCATTTCCACTCATCACAGCTTTCGTTACCGAGTACCGTCAGCGGACCGTAGAGCTTTTCATATCTGGCGTAAAGCTCTGAAAGTATCTCTTTCTTCTTTCTATAATACTCAAGAGCACGCCTGTCGTTTGGATGGCCGTCAAGATATAATGCTGTCTCATAAACTGCAAAGGAGTATATCTGGATCTGTCTGAATAGTTTTTTTCTGTCGTTCATTTTGATCTCCTTCATTTTCTGCGATAAATGTCACGACATTCTTTTGAGGCACCGCTACATGGCGTAGGATAAAACGGTAAATCAAGGCATTTGAATATCGTCCCTCTTGTAAATCCAGTTTCTTCGTCGTACAGATTTTCAAAAGACTGATACGGAGAATATACCATGGCATACGGTACACCTTCCAGTTTAGGAGGATTGAAATCTCCTTCTACAGCGCAGTCTCCGAGAATTGCGGTATTTCCTGAACTAATGTCGCAGGTACGTCTGCGGCATGAACCGGAGTGCTCACGTCGAGCTTGTGTGCAGGTAGTATTGTGTTTTTTTGGTGTATACCTGTTATTATTTATTTTTTCGTCACTGCATCCGCATGAGGCAGTGTTTGCGAAGTCCTCTCCTGCGAGAAGTTCTCTGACAAAGCTTTCATCAATGCGGTCAAGTGGTGTATGATAGTTATGATATTCCATAAGGCAATATCTGTCCTTTCATTTTTCTTTACCGAGGGGCATCCCTCAAAATTAGTATATGATTATTTAAGTAAACTTGACACGAGAAGTGAGCAGTGCTATAATTTTATAAAACAATGAGATTGGCAGGTGTTTTTATGAATATCAAAGTTATGACCTTTAACGTAAGGATCGAGTCTCCGGAAGACTACAAAAAAAGGCTTGATCTGTTTGCTGAGAAGATAATTTGTGCTTCTCCGGACATCATTTGCTTTCAGGAAATGAGTCATAAAATGCTCGTTCTTACAGTCGCTGCACTTCCCGATTACTATATAGTCGGTGGCGGAAGGGATGAAAACAGACTTGGCGAAGGAACTGTAATAGCTTATAAAAAGACGAGATTTGCTCTCGGAACCTGTATAACTAAATGGTTGTCTGCTACACCGGATATTCCCGGTTCACGGTATACCGAGGACCAAAGCAACTGTCCTCGTGTATATACAATGATCGCGCTTACCGATATTGAAACTGCATCTACTAT
>CAYYRY010000344.1:0-1681 GCA_964474245.1 uncultured Ruminococcus sp.
ATTTCATATCCCTTTTGTGCCTTGATGCGCAGCGGAAAGGAATGGTCATATAAATAAATGAACAACACAGGAAGCAATGGATTTGTCAGATTCATCACATCCACATTCGGTTACATACTCATGTCCATAGTCATCGGACTGATCTTATGGGGAACAACCCTTTGCCTGCTTGAATCAGCGGGAGAAGTGGCACTATTGGTAATACTTTTCTGCGCAGTATTCGGTTGGTGTTCACTTAACAGGATCCAGCCCGGGATGTTTATTATCATGCCTATTTCGGGATGGATAATATACTTTATCGTTAAGCTGATCCTTTCCGTAATCATCGGAATCTTCGTAGCTCCCTTTTGTATCGGCGGACTTATTGCAGGCGCCATCAGACGCGCTGTTCTGTAAATTCCCGCCTGACAGCACTGACAAGATCATTGCTGTCCGACAATTTGCTTTCATCCTAAAAACAGATAAAAGCCTGCGCCTTACCTTCGGAAAATTCCAACGGTAAGGCGCGGGCTTTTATTATTTAACTGTAATTAAAATGTGTTATAAGTCATGCTTGAAAGCTCAAAGCTCGTACTCTTCAACGTTGACCTCGCCGTTTTCGATCTCGGCAATGAGTATCTTTCTCTCCGTTACCTCAAGCTCGTAAGCCATGCCGTCAGCAACGAGAACTACGTCCTTCACGTTGTACTTCTCCGTCCAGTCTGTGTTAAGAAGCATGATGATAGTCTTGTCGCCGTCTACCCAGCGAGTCCAGAATACCTCACGGGAATCGTCGATGACGTAAACGTCCTTTTCTGCAGCTTCGCAGGCAAGCTCTTCAACCCATGTAGCAGCAAAGCGCTGGAACTGCTCATGACCGGGATATGCCCAGATGGTAAAGGTATATACCGCACCCTTGCCGTAACTATGACGTACAAGCATGGGAAGACCTGTCGCCGCATCCCATACAACAACCTCAGCACCGCAAAGCTCAACGTCAGCAAGAAGAGGTGTACCGTCCTCAGCCACGTGATCGTTGGGAACGGAGATAAGCTCAGACTCTACCATATCACCTCTGCCCGCACAGTTCCACTGTCCGGAGTAGGTCTCACCCGCACCCAGAACCTTGATACCGCAAAGCTCGGAAAGGTCTCCGCCGTTCATAAGAGCAAGATCCTTCATATCACGGAGGAAGTCACGCCTCGTGTGTGTACTGAACTGAGGAATACCGGTAAGAAGAACTCCGCCGTTTTCAACGTAGCTCTTCATCTTATCATAGTCCTCTTCAATGAGAGTATTCCAACCGAGATTGAGAAGAAGCTTGTAATTCTTGTAGAAGTCAGCGGATGCCTCAACGGGAACGCTGTCGAAGTCACCGTAAGGTGTACCTGCGAAGAAGAAGCGTCTCTTATGGGTATCCTGGAGGAGAGGATGCGTTGACGTACCGGGCATCAGTACGTCGAGGATCTGATGGCACTTTTCGGGAGTGGTGTGACCCCATTCGGGAGCATTGCTACCGTACTTACCCCATACGGAATAATGGGGATCCTGCTCAGTGTCACAGATGAAGCCGTTGAAGGGAGCAGCATATCTACCCTCAATGAAACCGATATTTCTCACGTTCTTACCCTGTCTCGGGTGAGTCTTGGCAAACTTAAAGAAATTACGTGTCATATCACGCTTGCCCTTGGTGAGAAGGTCA
>CAYYRY010000345.1:0-1675 GCA_964474245.1 uncultured Ruminococcus sp.
GTTCTTGATCGCCTCGGCATGATCACCAACCTCAACGGACAGCTCGTAAAGAATACGTTCTATCTCACGCGCTTCTCTTGATTCAAGAGTACGAAGCTCATTATTTGCCTCAACGACAGCCAAAGGTTCAATGAGAAGCGTAGAACCGGACTGAGAGGTGTCGTGGATAAGGCCCTTGACCTCGTTTCTGTATTCGCTCTTTACGGGAATAACGAATCTGCCGCCGCGGGTGGTAACGATGTTTTCCTGAAGATATTTTGAGTCACCTGAGGTGTACTTCTGAAGCATCTCGCGTATCTTCACATGGGTACGTCTGATACTGCGTCTTATATCAGCAAGCTCAGAACTTGCGGTATCAGCCATGGTATCCTCGGATATGATAGCTGTAGTGATCTTATCTTCAAGATGCTTGTTGGGTATCAGCCTGTCGAATATCTCCAAAAGCTCGGGAGCATCGTCTCCCGCACCTCCGAGGTAACCGCCGAGAGAACGCGCACAGCGAAGTACCGCCGCGCAATTTAGAAGGTCACGCATTGAAAGAGAGGCACCTTTAGAAGCCCTCTCTGCAGGTGATATTACGTCACACACACCGTAAAATGAGGGCTGTCCTTTAACCTCTGCCAAGGCTCTCGCCTGAGTCGTGAGGGTCTGTCTATGCCTTACCTTGTCGATATCCGACACAGGCTCAAGGGCAAGGCACATCTCACGTCCGCCCGCGGTCTGCGAGCAGGCAGCAAGCTTTTCCCTGATCTTATCAAATTCAATTATTTGTAATGATTTCTTATTCATTGTTATTTACCGAATATTTAATATGTCCCGAAATTTCTGATACTTTTATAATACTTTAACGACGCAAACGAATGCTCGAGATGGGACGTAAGGTACGTCTCCGTAAAAGCGGAAAACAGCGGAAGCTCCTCGTCTGCCAAGATAAACGACAGATATTTATTTACGGGAGATTCACAAATAAATCTAAGTGCCGCTATGATGGACGAATTCAGCTTGAACGTAATATCAGCAGTACCGTCAGGGTCAACACCCTGCTGTTTTATAACGTCAGCACACTTCGCACATCTGAGATGTCCGTTCATTACGTCGAAAATGATCTCATCACTGAGTGGGCCGCCACAAATACCGCATTCATCAAGCATGGGAAGATAGCCGGCACCCGATGCCGCCCTGAACTCAAAGGCTCCCTTCGCCTGATCAAGATTCAGATTCGGCTTATTACTGATGGCGTACAGAGTATTGAGCATAAGTCTGAGAAGTTCGGGGTCACTTACGTTTTCAAGGGACAGATCACAGGCTACGTCACAAAAATAGTTTGCAAGAGCCAGCTTCTCTACGTCGTACCTGATGTTGAAAAAGCACTCCTCCGTACTGCTGTCCGCAATATAGAAATTTTTTCTCGTTTTTTTGAAAACGAAGCTACTGTACACAAACAACTGTGCAGAAGCCATATGAGGACTGCGGAGACTGGAAACACCTTTTCCCGACACGAGTATCTTTCCATACTCGGGAGTCAGCACGGTGAGCAGCTTATCTGCTTCCTTAATAGTCTGTTCTCTGATAACAAGACCCATGGTCTTTATTTCTTCCATACATCCTCCCTTCTGCAGAAATGCGGATCAATATTTATATGCGCCGTATATGCGGCAATGTATTTTTCAGTTCA
>CAYYRY010000346.1:0-1670 GCA_964474245.1 uncultured Ruminococcus sp.
TGGTTAAGGGTCTGCTCTCTCTCATCGTGTCCGCCGCCGAGACCTGCGCCTCTGTGACGACCGACAGCATCGATCTCATCGATAAAGATGATAGCTGCAGGGTTCTTTCTTGCGGTATCAAAAAGATCACGCACGCGTGATGCACCGACGCCTACGTACATTTCAACAAAGTCAGAACCCGAAATGGAGTAGAACGGAACGCCTGCCTCACCGGCAACTGCCTTGGCAAGAAGAGTTTTACCTGTACCGGGAGGGCCCATGAGAAGAACACCGTGAGGTATCTTGGCACCGAGTTTTGTGAAGTACTTGGGATCGCGAAGAAATTCAACGATCTCCTCTAGCTCTGCCTTTTCTTCATCAGCACCTGCAACATCCTTGAAGAAGACCTTAGCCTTATCAGGATCCATCAGCTTCGCCTTAGCTCTGCCGACGGAGTTGATCTTAGAGCCTTTACCCGTAGCCTGATTCATAAAGAAGATCCAGAGAGCAATAAATGCGACACCCACCAAAACGTAAGGTATAAATGAAACCCAGATCGGAATCTCAGTGGGCGCGGGATAGTCGTATTCCTCAATAATTCCTTCGCTGTGCTGCTCGGTGATCAGATCCTTCATATCACTGTAGAAAAGATCAAGACTGCGAAGCTTATAGGTTACTTTGTTGACAGTCTCATTGCCGTTTTCATCAACAGCTCTGAGGACAAGCTCTATATTATTGTTCTTGTCAATAACGAAGCTCTTGACCTGCTCGTTTTCGAAATATTCTCTTACGGTGCTGTATACTACGTCTTCCTTACCGGGCATCTGATTCCACAGAGCACTTGTGGCAAACAGGACGATGGCAATAAACACAACGTAGATTATGGCATTCTTAAAGCTTTTTTTCATTATTATCCGTGACCATGCCTTTCTGCAATAGAAATATATTTTGGTTTAAATTAACAAAGCTGATCGGGAGTCATACGAGCACGCCTATGTACGGAAGCGCTCTGTACTGTCCTTCGTAGTCAAGACCGTAGCCGACTACGTATTCATCGGGAATCTCAAAGCCCACAAAATCAGGTGTAAAGCAAGTCTCCCTCTTTGATGGCTTGTCAAGGAGAGTACAGGTCTTTACGCTGCTTGCTCCGTGTGACAAAAGGTATTTTTTAAGCCTTGATACTGTTCTGCCGCTGTCAATTATATCTTCGATCACAATTATATCCTTATCGGAAATATCGTTCTCAGTAAGACCAAGTAAGACTTCAATGCCATCATCTCCCGTAGAAGCAACTTTCATGAAATCAATGTCAAGCGGAGCTTTGACCTTTTTCAGAAGATCACCCATGAAGACTACACTACCTTTAAGTATTCCCAAAAGGAGCAGCTTCTTACCCTCAGTGAATTCATATAATTCTTCCGAATATGAATCAATCTCATCAGCTATCCTGCGCACGGCAGAATCAAGCTCAACCTCTGAAACAAGAAGCTTGATTTTTTCACCTATAAAATGTCCGTTATTGTTCGGCATAGGAATTCCTCCTTTATTTCCGAAAATATTATACACAGCTGTCACTGTTTTCTGTGGTTTTACTTTTCGTTAAAAATTTTCTTTAGAAAAACACATCAGATAGTAAGCACTCTCACCGGGCGCAACCTTCAAGTCGTCTCTGATGGGGAAACCGGGGATCC
>CAYYRY010000347.1:0-1658 GCA_964474245.1 uncultured Ruminococcus sp.
GCTTTCATTCCTATTTGTGCTGACGCTTTAGCGGCAGAATGGAGATTAATATGAAGCAACTAATAAGATTTTTGATGAGCCGTGTTGTGATAGTCGGACTTCTTTTGCTTTTTCAGCTTACGCTGATAGCGGCGTCGGTCAAGTTTTTCTGGGACTATATGGCGTTATACTACAGCGTGACAACGGTATTTGCAGTTATCCTCGTGTGTAGGATAGTATCGAAGCATAACAACCCCAGCTATAAGATCGCATGGATCATTCTGATACTTACCGTTCCGCCCTTTGGAGGAGCCATGTATCTCCTGTTTTCGGGAAATCAGATCACCGCAAGGCATAGGAAAAAGCTTGCGGGAATGTTTAATGTCATGAGTATTTTGCCTGAGGGATATGAATTTGACAATAATGAGCATTTTGACAGCGAAGTCTCTAAAAGACAATCAGACTATATAACAGCCACTGCTTCCTGTCCACCGTACAGCGGTACGGACACGACGTATTTTCCCGTTGGTGAAAAAATGTTTCCCGTAATGCTTGAAAAGCTAAAGGGGGCAAAGGAGTTTATCTTCCTTGAATACTTCATAATAGACAAGGGCGAAATGTGGGATGCCATCCACGAAGTCCTTGTGAAAAAAGCGGCTGAAGGTGTTGACGTCCGTATCATATATGATGACATGGGATGCATCAACCACCTTGACACGGGATTTAACAGGTATCTTCACAAGGAGGGGATAAAATGCCACGTATTCAACAGGTTTATTCCCGTGCTGTCAGCAAGGCTCAATAACAGAAACCACAGAAAGATATGTGTTATAGACGGAAAAACAGCTTTCACAGGCGGTATTAATATTGCTGACGAGTACATTAACGTAGCAAGCAGATTCGGCTATTGGAAGGACAACGCAGTAATGCTGGAAGGCAAAGCGGTGTACAGCCTTACCTTGATGTTCCTCTCCATGTGGGAGAGTCTTGAGGGGGCTTCTCATGACAGGGAAGATGATTTAGAAATGTATTTCCCGGATGACATACCTGTATCAGATAAAAGCTGTGGGATCGTTCAGCCTTATACCGACAATCCTCTCGATGACGAGCCTGTGGGTGAGGCAATATATCTGAACATGATATATTCAGCAACAAGATACGTATGGATTACCACACCGTATCTGATAATTGACCATAATATGGAGCAGGCACTGTGTAATGCCGCCAAAAGCGGTATTGACGTGCGCATCATAGTACCGGGCATTCCCGATAAAAAGTTCGTATATGAAGCTACGAGGTCAAATTATGCAGCCCTATTGGAAAGTGGGGTCAAGCTGTATGAGTACACTCCCGGTTTTCTCCATGCTAAAACCTTCATAGTTGATGACAAATACGCCACTGTCGGTACGGTGAACCTTGACTTCAGAAGCTTGTACTTGCATTTTGAATGCGGTGTGTGGTTCTGTGATTCGCCGGTGATAAATGATATAAAAGAAGATTTCGAAGAGATGTTCGCGGTCTCACATGAGGTTACGGAAGAGGATTGCAAGGCAAACTTTATAAAGCGCGCAATACGCTCTGTCATGGACTTGATGGCACCGCTTATTTAACAGCGTCAAGATACTCACTTTCGGTCTGCTGACCATCGAAACCGTTCTGCCTCAGAGCCTCGTAAACAC
>CAYYRY010000348.1:0-1649 GCA_964474245.1 uncultured Ruminococcus sp.
TCGAATGCCTTTTTCATGATCTCGGGGTTATGGTTACGTACGGCACCTGAAGAAAGCTCAACACCGTTACATACGATATCGTACTGGTATGCAAAGATTTCAAGAGGATCCTTATTGAGAAGGGCATCCATACCGCCCTGGGGCATAGAGAAGGGGTTGTGTGTAAAGTCGATCTTGCCTGTTTCCTCGTTTCTCTCGTACATGGGGAAGTCAACGATGAAGCAGAATTCGAAGCTATCCTCACGGATGAGGTTAAGCTCCTTGGCGATCCATGTTCTCATTTCACCGGAGAGACGGTCAACCACAGAGGGAGCGTCGCTGATAAAGAAGAGTGTCTCGCCCTCCTTAATACCAACAAGCTCGGTAAGCTCAGCCTTCTGATCTTCCGTCATGAACTTTGCAAGGGGACCCTTGTATTCACCCTCCTCAAGGTTGATGTAACCGATACCGAACTTCATGCCGATACTTCTTGAGTAAGCGTCGATAGCTTTTTCAAACGCCTTCTTACCGTCACCGTCGCCATCCTTCTTAACAAGGTAATTAGCAACGATACCGCGAACCTGCTTGCCCTTGAAGGGGATGGTTCTGCCGTTTACGTAAAGGAAGTCGTCGCGGTCAAAGAAAGCGGTAAGATCAGATATCTCAAGGGGGTTACGAAGGTCGGGCTTGTCCGTACCATACTTGAGCATAGACTCAGCAAAGGAGATGCGGCGGAAGGGCGGAGGAGATACCTTCTTATCGGAGAACTCCCTGAAGGTATTGTAGATAACCTGCTCCGCTACCTCGAAAACGTCCTCCTGTGTCGCAAAGGACATCTCGAAATCAAGCTGATAGAACTCTCCGGGGGAGCGGTCCTGACGTGCGTCCTCATCGCGGAAGCAAGGAGCGATCTGGAAGTAACGGTCGAAGCCTGAAGCCATCAGAAGCTGCTTGAACTGCTGAGGTGCCTGAGGCAGAGCGTAGAACTTACCCTTATGCTTACGGCTGGGACCGAGATAGTCACGTGCGCCATCGGGAGAGGAAGCTGTGAGAATGGGAGTCTGTATCTCAAGGAAGCCCATATCCTCCATCTGACGGCGGAGGTAGCTGAGTATCCTTGAACGAAGCACGATATTATCGTGGATCTTGCGGTTTCTAAGGTCAAGATAACGGTACTTGAGTCTTACGTCCTCTCTTGTCTGAGTAGATGCGTCGATCTCAAAAGGGAGTCCCTGAGTGCAGGGACCGAGAACCTCAATGCGCTCTGCACGCACCTCGATAAGACCTGTTGATATCTTGGGGTTTACTGTCTCCTCGTCTCTCTTCGTAACGTTACCTTCAACGAGAATAACGGTCTCCTTTGAAATGCCTGCAAGCATTGAGTCGTCGGAAAGAACCACCTGTGTTACGCCAAAGTGGTCACGCAGGTCTACGAAAAGTACACCTCCGTGGTCGCGGACGGTATCCACCCATCCCGTAAGCACAACGTGAGCACCGATGTGCTCTGTGCTGAGTTCATTACAATTATGTGTTCTGAGCATTGCTTTAGCCTCCGATTATATAATGTAGTATACGCAGTATTGTGAGACAAAAAACAAAAAATAGCTTTCATCCCACATCATGGGACGAAAACTATGCTTCCGCGATACCACCCAAATTGACTTTAATAA
>CAYYRY010000349.1:0-1647 GCA_964474245.1 uncultured Ruminococcus sp.
TGACTCGTCAGGCTTGCAGACAACTACCATTTCCTGCTTCTCAAACTGGTGAATACGATATACACCACGCTCTTCAATACCGTGAGCACCTTTTTCTTTTCTGAAACAAGGTGAGTAGCTTGTGAGTGTGTATGGCAAATCTTTTTCTTTGTTTACTGTATCAATGAACTTACCAATCATAGAATGCTCAGATGTACCGATGAGGTAGAGGTCCTCTCCCTCGATCTTATACATCATGGCATCCATTTCAGCGAAGCTCATAACGCCGGTAACTACCTGAGAACGGATCATGAAGGGGGGAACGCAATACGTGAAGCCGCGGTCGATCATGAAGTCTCTTGCATAGGAGATAACTGCGGAATGGAGACGTGCAATGTCACCCATAAGGTAGTAGAAGCCGTTTCCTGCTACACGGCGTGCGCCGTCAAGGTCGATGCCGTCAAAGTATTCCATGATCTCGGTGTGATAGGGAATCTCAAAATCGGGAACTACAGGCTCGCCGTACTTTGTAACCTCTATGTTTTCGGAATCGTCGCGTCCGATGGGAACAGAGGGATCAATGATGTTGGGGATGGTCATGAGGATGGTCTTGATCTTTTCAGCAAGCTCAGCCTCCTTTGCTTCAGCCTCTGCAAGGCGTGCGGACTGCTCGCTTACCTGACGCTTGATCTCCTCAGCCTCTTCTCTCTGACCCTTAGCCATAAGACCGCCGATCATCTTGGAGAGCTTGTTTCTGTTTGCACGCATCTCGTCAGCGGCTCTCATGGTAGCTCTGTTTTCTTCGTCAAGGGCGATAACCTCGTCAACGAGAGCGAGCTTTTTATCCTGAAACTTATTTCTGATGTTCTGTTTAACAACATCGGGGTTTTCTCTGATAAATTTAATATCAAGCATTACTTTATCCTCTGAAACTTTCGTTTAATTTTTCATTTTACAGCTTTTTTCAGCTTGGACTGTTCCTTTAGTCTAAGCTCTGTATTGAGTATCTTTTTTCTGAGACGGACGGACTTTGGAGTTACCTCAATGAGCTCGTCATCGGAGATAAACTCAATAGCCTGTTCAAGGGAGAATATTTTCGGGGGAACGAGGCGAAGCGCTTCGTCAGCACCTGCGGAACGGATGGATGTAAGATGCTTCTTCTTGCATACGTTCAGCGCAATGTCCTCTTTCTTGGGACATTCTCCGACGACCATACCCTCGTAAACGGGAGTCTGAACGCCGATGAACATAATGCCGCGATCCTGGCTGTTGAAGAGTCCGTAGGATGTGGATTCACCGTCTTCGGAAGCAATGAGAGAGCCTGTGAATCTTGTGGTGACCTCACCCTTATAAGGCTCGTAACCGTCGAAAATGGAGTTTAAGATACCTTCGCCTCTGGTATCAGTAAGGAATTCTGTTCTGTAACCGAAAAGACAGCGTGCAGGTATGGAATACTCTATTCTCATGCGGTTGCCCGATAGGTTCATTTCAAGCAGCTCGCCTCGCCTTGCGCTGAGTTTTTCAACTACCGAGCCAACGTAATCGTTGGGTACGTCGATAGTGACCTTTTCCATAGGCTCGCACTTGACGCCGTCGACCTCGCGGTAGAGCACGCGGGGCGTGGAGCAGCAAAGCTCATATCCCTCGCGGCGCATGGTCTCAATGAGG
>CAYYRY010000350.1:0-1646 GCA_964474245.1 uncultured Ruminococcus sp.
GCCGAAAGTGTGGCATATTTCATGCTCTCCGTGATTCCTCCGAGATTTGCAGTTGTTGTGCTTTTCGTAGTATCCTGCTTTATATCTCTCGCAATGGGGACCTCTGTCGGCACGATTACCTTGATTGTCCCTATAGCTGTCGCTGTGTCTACGGCATCAGGCTTTGATCTTTCGCTGTGTGTGGCATCCGTTATAGGAGGCTCAATGTTTGGCGACAATCTTTCATTTATATCTGATACTACCATTGCGGCTTGTAACGGTCAGGGTTGTCAGATGAAGGATAAATTCAAGGAAAACTTTCTTATAGCCCTACCGGCTGCAGTTGTTTCGGTCGTTGCTATCCTTGCACTTTCACTTAACAGCGATATCTCAGGTGAGTTCACAAATGAATATAACCTGATCCAGATCATCCCTTATGTGCTTGTTCTTGTAGGTGGTATTGTGGGTATCAACGTGTTTGCTGTTCTGCTCATTGGTATTGTTTCCGGTACTGTCATTGTTCTTGCTACCGGGACTGTTCCTGCAATTGAGCTTCTGAAGAATATGGGAGACGGAGCATCCGGTATGTTTGAGACTATTATTGTAACTATCCTCGTTTCAGCAATCTGTGCACTAATACGTGAACACGGTGGATTTGACGCTCTTCTTTACGGCATTAAAAAGATATTTAAAGGTAAAAAAAGCGGTCAGCTCGGTATGGGTATTCTTGTTGGGCTTCTCGATATTGCAACTGCAAATAATACCGTTGCTATTGTAATGGCTAATCCTATTGCTAAAGACATTGCTGCAGAATACGGTATATCAAAAAGAAAATCCGCATCTATACTTGATACCTTCTCCTGCTTCTTTCAAGGGGTTATTCCATACGGCGCACAGATGCTTATCGCAATTTCCGCAGTAAGCGAGCTTGGATGTCAGATATCTGCATTCGATATCATCCCTAAACTTTGTTATCCGTATATGCTCCTTGCAAGTTCACTTATATTCATCTTCCTCATTCCGGAAAAAAGAAAGGTATTTGAAACTCCATGAGAAAAAAGCTTCAGGATAAAATGTTTGAGGTCAGCTATTTTTTTGAGCTGTGTATCTCTGTTATAGTGGGTATCGGTATTCTGATATTTGCCGCAAGACTTGTTGTGGGACTCTTTGATGCTTCGACGATTTTCGATGAGAATCAAACTCTGTTTAAGATTTTGGACAAAGCAATAATTTTAGCTATTGGTGCAGAGTTTATAAAAATGCTGTGCAAGCATACACCTGAGACCGTCATTGAGGTTTTGGCGTTTGCATTGGCTCGTCAGCTCATTGTGGGACATACCACTCCGCTTGAGAATCTTATTACCGTTATTGCCATTGCGATACTCTTTACAGTCAGAAAATTCCTGCTAAAGAGGCATGACATGGTTGAAACTCCAAACGGACTTGTAGACAATGAATCTATGACTGAAGATAAGATGAAGACTGATGGAAAGACAAAAACGCCTGACGGTCAGTAATATTACATAGTAAATTAAATTACAGCCTTATTAAATTTCAAGGCAGAAGGGATCATATATGACAGATACGATTAAGATCAACAGATCAAATGTAAAAATGGTGGCTCACCGCGGTCTTTCGGGACTTGAACGGGAGAACACCTGTCCTGC
>CAYYRY010000351.1:0-451 GCA_964474245.1 uncultured Ruminococcus sp.
AATTCACAATGCCTCTTACCGAAAATGAAAAGGCATCAATTGTCCCCTCACGCGAGGAATGCGGTATCGTTTATAATATACTGAAGCGTGAACTGAGAGTTGAACACGAAGTGTTCAGTATCAGAGCACTCGGACACCTTATAAGGAGTCTCGGTTATAATATTCCTTACGTAAAATTAAAGTTTATTATCTCTGTATTCAGAGAACTGAATCTTTTCGGTGTAGAAGTGATCGACGCTGAGAGAGAGCTTTATTCATTCAGATTTATTTACGTTAAGAATAAGACGAGCCTCGATAAGTCCGGAATTCTAAAAAGACTTAGGTCTACCGTAAAGGGTGGAGAACCTTTATCTGATTTTTGACATTTAACAGTGTGAAAGCATAAAAGCTTATATGATTCTCATTAACGTTTATGATATTGTCTGTGCTTTCAGCGCTTTATGGAGATTTG
>CAYYRY010000351.1:461-1635 GCA_964474245.1 uncultured Ruminococcus sp.
TGTAAACCCAGCATTGATAATTTGCTGGATCAGTTGCGATCAAGCGGACGAAATTACGATATCAATAAGATTAAAAATTCATATGAATATGCGGCAGATCTCCATGAAGGACAGTTCAGAGTAAGCGGAGACCCGTATATATCACATCCCATTGCAGTTGCTGAAATAGTTATCAGCCTCGGACTTGATACCGATTCAATATGTGCAGCATTTCTTCACGATACTGTCGAGGATTGCGGTGAAAGGACCAGCCTCGAAGAGATCAAGCGTATTTTCGGTGCCGACGTTGCCATGCTTGTTGACGGTCTGACCAAGATCAAAGAGATCAACATCATTGACAAGGAAGAAGCACATATTGAAAACATACGCAAGATGCTTCTTGCCATGGCTAAAGATATCAGAGTTATCTTTATCAAGCTGTGTGACAGATTACATAATATGCGTACTCTTGATGCAAAGCCAGAACATAAGCAGAGGATCACCGCACTTGAAACCATGCACGTTTATGCCCCTCTCGCTCACAGACTCGGTATGCAAAGAGTAAAACAGCAGCTTGAAAATCTTGCTCTCCGTTACCTTGACCCCATCGGTCACGCTGAGGTTTCTGAGGATATTGAAAAGAAATACGGTAAGAATGCTAATTTCATTGAGAACACCAAGCTCTATGTTTCCGAAAAGCTTGAGGAATATAACATCAACTTTACTCTTGAAGGAAGAGTGAAAACAGTATATTCAATATACAGAAAGATGTTTAATCAGAATAAGACCTTCGATGAGATTTACGACTTTTATGCTATCCGTATAATTGTGGATACCGAGCTTGAATGTTATACTGCGCTTGGTATTATACATGATCTTTTCAAGAGTATTCCCGGACGCTTTAAGGACTATATCTCAACACCTAAGCCAAATATGTATCAGTCACTTCACACAACGGTAATCGGTCGTGACGGCATACCCTTTGAAGTACAGATCAGGACACGTAATATGCACCATATCGCTGAATACGGTGTTGCTGCTCACTGGAAGTACAAATCAGGTGAGAGAAGTAAGGAAGAGATTGATAAGAAGCTTGAGTGGGTCGCAAAGCTCATTGAAGCAGAAGACGGCGTAATTGATTCGGAAGAGTTTCTTCACGCTCTTAAGATCGATATTTTCCACGATGAGACTTTCG
>CAYYRY010000352.1:0-1629 GCA_964474245.1 uncultured Ruminococcus sp.
ATATCTCGTATTCAAGGCCTTCTGTTATTTCAGGGGGATATTCATCTACGTGAGTGAAGTCTTCGCCTTCTAAGTCAACGACGTAGTATTCGAGGCTTGGACATCCGTCGATTTCAAAGCGTTTTTCCACTCCCACGATCTCGTCAACTCCCTCGGGAAGGTAATCTACGTTCAATTTAAACTGTCTGTTAATAATACCTGTAGCTATAACGGACGTTGTAAGTATCATACAAACTACAACCACAGCAACGAGTGCCTTAACGGGGAAACACTTTACCGCCACAGGAGACTCTTCTGTCGTTTTTATAGAGTCAATGATCGCATTTTTCTTTTCAGTGTATTCTTTTGAGAAATTATACTTCTTATCCATAATAATATCCTTTCTTAAGTTTATGAATTTACTTTTATTAGTTTATGAATTGTGGAATCAACGTGCGGTCTCCTTTGTCTGCGAATAGAGCCATACAAGATGTGAGATGTCATTCCATCCGGCAAACTCACCGCATATTCCGTGACCGAATCCCGTGGTCTCGTAATATGTGAAGTTCTCTGCCCCGGCTTCGGTAAGCCTTTTGTACAGCTCTCTGCAGTATTCTCCGGATACGAGCTTGTCATCCATGTCATAAAGCATACGGATGTTCACCTTGAGTATCTCGGGATTAAAATCGATTATACCTTCGACACCGTCAACACCGGAATAAAATGAGTACCCCACACCTGCCACGGGCATGATCGCCGATACCTTTTCCGGATAGTACATTGCCATCTGCCAGCTTCCGTCACCGCCCATAGACAAACCTGAAACGTACTGACGGCAAGAGTCTGTACTGTAACGTGCGTTGATATAATCCATCAGTGCGGCAAGCCTGTCGCGTGCGTGGAACCAAGCGTTCCCCTCGGGACACTGAGGTAACACTACGATACTGTCAATAACGGGACTGTACGGATTTAAAAAAGCATTTTTAATGATGTCAACTTGCTTTTCGTTATCATCCCCCTGCCATGAATTTCCGTGGAGGAAAATAAGTAACGGATACTCCCTTGACTCATCGTAATCGTCTGGAACGTAAATTCTGTATGGGAGAGGCGCCGTATCATCGCTGTAGTCGAATGCCGTAGCATATCTGAATCTTCTGAAACGGTCATTCTGATCAACAAGAGTGTCGATCACAACTGCGATCTTGGCAAGCTCAGCTCGGGTCGCGTTATCAGAAGGATTGAAGTTACCACGCTCATCTCCCTCGGCTATACCGTTGGTTCTCAGCGACTCTGTACCGTCTTCTGCCCATTTCGGTATGAGGTGCGCATCGGTAAATTTATCGATCTTTGGATCATTCTTATCGCGAATCTTCTTAAAGTCGATAAATCTTCCGATGACGGTTGCCATTTCCTGACGGGTTATAAGCGAGTTGGGTCGGAAGGTATTATCCTCGTAACCTTTTACAAGCCCGTTTGCCTGCGCCCATCCCACGCTGTCGGAATACCACTTGTCAGTGGCGGCATCCTTGAACGTGATATACTTTGAATAACCCTCGTATTCTGTCCTTGAAAGACGGCACAGAACGGTTACGAATTCAGCGCGGGTCATATTAGCCATGGGGTCAAAGGAGCTTGACGATTTGCCCTCCA
>CAYYRY010000353.1:0-1608 GCA_964474245.1 uncultured Ruminococcus sp.
CGATGGACTTTGATCACCCGTATCGGAGAGAAGTCCGAGGCTCCTCAGCGCGGAGACGTCGTTGCGTGCCCAAGCCGGTACACCGATTTCATTTTCAGCATCGACAGGGTCTACACCAAGTATCTTATTTAGAATGACCGCCGCTTCTGCTATTGTTATATTTTGCCCGGGACGGAAGACAAGCTCACCTTCGGACTCAGTTCCCTTAATTATACCAAGCTTATACGCGGCGGCAACGTAGCCGCTGTTTTTTTCTGTTATATCGCTGTGATCGGCAAATACAGTCTTTGCCGCAGAAAGCTCAGGCGTACCGAGTGCTTTCATGGACATTATCAAAAATTCCTCACGGGTCAGCTTTTCATCGGGATCAAAATATAGTCTGCCGTTTTCGCTGATGGCGTCCATATATCCCTCTGATACTGCACTTATGGCGGCACTGTGGGCATAGTGTTCGTTCATATCGGCCATGACCTCCGTCATGCTCCTTCGTTCCACCACAAGGGATACTTCACACACATCGGAATAGTGCCCCATTTTGTCCCTTACCCTGTAGGTAAAGCTGTCAGTTCCCTCAAAACCTTCGTATGGCGTATATACAAAGCTTCCCTTGACGCGGTCGGTGAGGTTGACAAGTCCGTTTGTCGGATATGTTGCCAGCTCAAAATACAGTATATCTCCGTCAGGATCGTCCCCTGTCAGTATTCCACGACAGGAAATGTCCGTCTGAGTTACCGTTGTAATACCGCCTCCGCCTGCCGTGGGTGCCGTCCCTACGTTTTCCGCCAGCTTTACTGTGCACGAGGTGATATAGCCTCCGTCAGAGGTAAAGCTGAACGATGTTTCACTCACGTCGTCTGCAGGGACGAATCTCAGAAGACTGAGATTATTTATTGATATGGTCTGTCCCGTGCTGACACTTGTTGAACCGAGCATAAGCTCCCCGTCAGACTCGGGAGGAAGGGAAGTGATACGGAGTGCTGCTGAGGTAACACCCGAATGAGTGATAAAATCTTCCTTTTCAAAGCAGACAGCGCTCCCCTGCGTGCCTGATTTGATCATTACGTTATCTGCGGCAATGATGTCAAGTGCCGGTGAAAGCTTGGATGTCGCACAGACGGCGAGTGTAAGGCACCATAACAACAGAAGCGGAACTGTGCAGCATATTACTTTCCTTAAATACTTAAGTTTCATCTTGTTTCTCCTATCTGCCAAGGCTTTAAAACCGGATAACAAAGCCGTTTTTTCATTCGCTTCGACTATACAGCGGTCTCATACTGCCAATGGCTTAACGAAATAAAAGCTTTACGATTGATTGTTTACCCCATTTTTACGCTTTATGCAGGAAAGGAACTAACTCCCTTGAAAATTCTAACGATATGGCGGCGCATTGCGACAGAATAACACATGGGTGACGGTGTATAATGAACAAAAAACAATACGGGCGGTGATACTACGGAAAATGTACTGTACGCAGATGTCCTGTTTATTATTGATTTCAGTATGGATACCGTGTCCCTTTGGCTTACGGGAATGCTGCTGCATATTAAAGTAGCCGCACCGAGGGTAGCATTGGCGGCGTGCATCGGAGCTTTGGCATCAACCTTACTT
>CAYYRY010000354.1:0-1604 GCA_964474245.1 uncultured Ruminococcus sp.
TCTTCAAGCACCATGATGTAAAGCTGCTTCTCACTTGATTCTATAAGTGCCGCAGGGGTGTTTTGTGCGGCAAATTCACGGCTGACCTTATGTTTCTCCGCTTCAGCATTTCGGTTGAGCTTATCAAGAGACGAAAAGTCTGTAAAGGTATATCCCTCTATGCCGTCGAACACCGCTTTTACCTTCGAGATGATCTCCTTAGCTGACGGTTCATCAAGTCTTCCGCCAAAGGGATAATCTGTAAGATTTCGTGCAAGCCGCACGCGGGAGCTTACCACAACGTCAGAATCACGTCCTGTCATTTCATACCAAAGCATATGTCTTCTCCTTTCATCTCAGGCTTCGTCGGCAGATGCTCTCAGCGCTCTGAGCTTATCACGAAGCTCCGCCGCCTTTTCGTATTCCTCTGCCTCAATAGCCGACCTCAGATCCGCTTCAAGAGCTGCGATCTTCTCTTTCCTCTCCCGTCCCTCTCGGAAGCACTCGGGAGAAGCACCCGTATGAACTGCTGCACCGTGTATTCTTGATATCGTAGGTGCAAGCTCGTCTGCGAATACCTTATAGCATTCGGGACATCCTGCCTTACCTTCTCTCACAAGATCTGAAAATACTGCACCGCAAAGGGTACACTTTTTTGCCACAGCAGGCTTCTTCTGATACTGAGGTATACCGAACAGACTGCCGAAGATCGAGTTGATCCCGCTTACGGGATCAATAAACCCGCCTTGGTCATGGGCGTGCTTGCCGTTATCCAGTCCGTGCTCCACTTCAGCGGCACATTTTTCGCAAAGCGCCACGGAACGCTTCACACCGTTGATGTTCTCTTTATAAAAGATAACAGCCGCATTCTTTTTACATTTTTCACAAAGCATAGCTTTTACTTCCTTTCTTTAACATATCTGTATTTTAATTCATAAGTGCCATAATAATATGCCGCATTATGTCGGCTCTCACACTATTTCTGTCCTGAGGCGATATCCTGTCAAGTGAGCTGCCGCAAAGAGAGCTTCTGATGAGAATGGATTCCCTCTCGGTTATGATGCCCCTGTCAAGAAGATTCATTATAAAGGACAACGCATCCCTTTCATCAAGCCCGTCGGATATGGCGTGAAAGAAGTGCATCAGATATTCGTTCTTCGTCATCTGCGCTCTGACTATTCTGATAAATCCGCCGCCTCCGCGTCTGCTTTCGATAATATATCCCTTCTCGGGCGTAAAGCGTGACGTTATTACGTAATTGATCTGGCTGGGTACACATCCTATCCTTGATGCGAGGTCGTTTCGCCTCACCTCAGTGACTCCGCCTCCGTCGTTAAGCATCTCTTCTATGATGGATGCAATATAATCTGATATTAACATTGCTTCTCCCTCCATTTGACTTTCTTTGACCTTTGTGATTACATTATAAATCATTGGTCAGAGAAAGTCAAAGTCAAAGAAAGTCAATTTTAGATGCTGACAATTAATTATTCCGATTTATCTATATGTTTTCTCTTTTTTTCTCTTCTAATCAAAGCTTTTTGACTTTTATTGACCTTTCTGACTTATTATTTCACCGACCCGATATCCGAAATTAATATTCCATATGCTGTCACACAAAGATA
>CAYYRY010000355.1:0-1603 GCA_964474245.1 uncultured Ruminococcus sp.
TTCTGATCAATCGAGAGACGCAGAGAGCCGTGTGCGATCTCATGAGTCCTTCCTATTGCTAAAAGCACGTGGCTTGGATCAAGGGAGCCTGATGTGCATGCTGATCCTGAGGAAGCTGCTACACCGCTGAAGTCAAGCATCAGGAGAAGAGACTCGCCCTCGATTCCTTCAAAGCATATGTTAACGTTGCCGGGAAGTCGCATATCTCTGTCACCGTTTAAAATTGAATGAGGTATTTCAAGCAGACCGTCTATAAGACGTTCTCTGAGTCCTTTAACGTATTCCGCGTGCTCATGAAGCTTTTCACATGATTCTTTAAGTGCCTCAGCCATAGATACGATTGCAGGTACGTTCTCTGTTCCTGCACGTTTACCCATTTCCTGAGCACCTCCTTCAATAAGAGGAGAGATATAGCTGCGCTTACGGGCAAACAGAACACCGATACCCTTAGGGCCACCGAATTTGTGTGCAGATATTGACAGATAATCAACATTGAGGTCATCAACGTTAAGTTCTATATGACCTGCAGCCTGAACTGCATCGGTATGGAAGAGCACCTTGTGCCTTGAGCAGATCTCACCGATCTCCTTTATAGGTTGAATGGTTCCGATCTCATTATTTGCAAGCATTATGGTTACAAGAGCTGTATCCTCACGAATTGCATTTTCAACATCCTCACGCTTTACAATACCGTTTTCGTAAACATCAAGATAGGTAACCTCATATCCCTGACCTTCAAGTTTTTTCAAAGTGTGAAGTACGGCATGATGTTCGAATTTCGTAGTTATAATATGTTTCTTATGTCTCTTTTTACCGTAAGCAATGGCTGACAGGATAGCCTGATTGTCGCTTTCACTTCCGCCCGAAGTAAAGTAAATATCCTTATTACTACATCCGAGTATATCTGCAATAATTTGACGCGAATTAATCAAAGCTTCGGCAGCCGCTTGTCCAACCGAATGGAGGCTGGACGGATTACCGTATATTTCCTTCATTGTACTGTGCATCGCATTTATTGCACGGTCTGTCATTTTTGTTGTAGATGCATTGTCAGCATAAATTCTCATTTCAATTTCCTCCTTATAAACTATTATTTATAAGATCTTCAAGGGTTACCCCACCAAGGTAACCTTCTACAACCTCACTGATCTTGACCCACAGTGGGTACGCAAGGCAATGACTCTCACGTCCGCAAATCACTTCTTCGTGATCAAGACAGCTTGTGGGTGAAATACTGCCTTCAGTTAGTTTTAACACTGATAGAAGGGTATATTCACCGGGCTTTTTTGTAAGCCTATAGCCACCGGTTCTACCTCTGCGGCTCTCAACAAATTCAGCCTTAAGAAGAGTGGCGGTTATAGCTTCAAGATATTTCAAAGAGATCCCTTGAGCGTCGGCAATATCTTTTACGGAAGCAAACTCACCGTCCTTAAGTTTTGCCAGATCTGCCAGGATCCTAAGAGCATAACGTCCTTTGGTTGAGATCATCATGATGGTATAGTCCTTTCGAATATTCAATAATGTCAAATTCATATTACATTATTAATATACCACAAATTTAATAGGAATTCAATAGAAAACTGAATATTTTTCAAAAATATAA
>CAYYRY010000356.1:0-1600 GCA_964474245.1 uncultured Ruminococcus sp.
CCTACAACGTATCTCTTGTTAGCGTCGAGGAGCTCGTTAGGGTTCTGCTTGTGGGTGTCGTAATCCTTACGGAATACGAAGTAGCAGAGATTTCCGTTTGCATCTACGATGGGAAGGGAATTGAGCTTATTGTCCCAGATGATGTCGTTTGCGACCTTGAGAGTAGTACCCTCGGGTGCGGTTACGAGCTTCTCAAGGGGAGTCATAAACTCGGATACCTTTGTTGAGGGATCCATTCTGCTCACTCTGTAGTCTCTGCCTGTTACGATACCGAGAAGCTTACCGTTTGCGCTTCCGTCGGAAGTAACTGCAACGGTGGAGTAGCCGTTCTGCTCCTTGAGAGCAACAATGTCGGCAAGGGTTGCGTCGGGAGTTACGTTGGAGCCGCTTACTACAAAGCCTGCCTTGAAGTTCTTTGCACGGCTTACCATTGCAGCCTCATTTTCGATGGTCTGAGAGCCGTAGATGAAGGATACGCCGCCCTCGGTTGCGAGAGCTACTGCAAGTCTGTCACCGGAAACGGACTGCATGATAGCGGAAACCATGGGGATATTCATAGTGATAGCGGACTCTTCGCCCTTCTTGAACTTTACGAGGGGTGTTTTAAGGCTTACGTTAGCGGGGATACATTCACTTGAGGAATATCCGGGAATAAGCAGATATTCGTTAAAGGTATGTGAGGGTTCGTTAATAAAAGTTGCCATTTCTATATTCTCCTTATCAGTTATTCAGCTTTTGCTTCACAATAGATGCAGCGGTAGGTTTTGGTTTCTTTGTCAACAAGCTTGAATATGTGATCAAGCTCCTGCTCTACTGTTGTGATACAACGGGGATTTTTGCATTTGATTACGTTTGTAAGGGTTGCGGGAAGACCGATAGTGCGCTTTTCAGTGATGACGCCGCCCTTTATGATATTTACAGTGATGCCTGGATCAACAAAACCGATGACGTCAAAGCTTACGGGGATGTCGGCGTCGATTTTGATGATGTCCTTTTTACCCATTTTGCGGCTGCCTACGTTTCTGATAAGAGCCACGGAGCAATCAAGCCAGTCGAGACCGAGGAGACGGTAAAGCTCCATGCCGCTTCCGGCTGTGATATGGTCGATTACGATACCGTTATTGATGGAATCTATATTCATATGTGCGGCCTCCTTCAGATTGTACCTGCTTCTGTGAGAAGCTTTAGGATAAGTGCGGCGCGGACGTACTTTCCGTTGAGTACCTGCTTGAAGTAGCAGGCTCTGGGGTCGTTGTCCACGGATACGGCGATCTCGTTTACTCTCGGAAGGGGATGCATTATTACAAGGTCTTCCTTAGCACACTCAAGCTTCTTTGTATCGAGAATATAACTGTCACGTAGACGTAGATACTCTTCCTCGCTGAAGAATCTCTCTCCCTGTACTCTCGTCATGTAAAGTATATCAAGTTCGGGCATGACATCTTCGAGACTACGGGTCTCAACGTAGGGCAGGTCGTTCTTAACGATAACGTCGCGGATAACGTACTCGGGAAGCTTCAGTTCATCGGGAGAGATGAGAACGAATTTGATTCCTGTGTAACGGGAAAGTGCGTTGATGAGGGAGTGAACGGTTCTGCCG
>CAYYRY010000357.1:0-1600 GCA_964474245.1 uncultured Ruminococcus sp.
GTCTTAGTGCCCCTGAAAGAAAAACCACCCGAGTAGGGTGGTTTTTTTGTGTTAGGCGGCACATTTAATAAGACTCAGAAAGAGCACATTCGCTGATGCGAAGTGCGTCTGTATCCCGTATGGCGGCGAAAACAGTCCGACAGGATTCTGTTTTCGAGGGCGTGTGCTTGCTTTTGCCTGCGTAAGCAAAAAAACTGAATATTGTGTTGCGTAAATGTGACCGAAACAGGGATGATGTTCATACTCTACCTTTGGTAGAATGGCGTTTTTTTACTCTACGGTACGATTTTTAAGTGTATATTTTTGAAAACCATCGGTAGGTTGAGTTTTGTAGTGTAAGATTATATAATTTAGATACATATGAATAGTTATGCCATACACTGCAAATAATAAACAGATGGTAATTGCAAAGATACAGATAAGAAAGGTTGGTTCCTATGTCATTTTCAATATTTACTGATACACCGGCAAATCTGCCTTCGGAGATCATAACAGGATATAATATAACCGTGGTCCCTTTTTCGTACTTTAAGGATGATCAAGAGTTCGTATGCCGTGACTTTGAAGGGTTCGATTGCGACGCTTATTACGCTGAGCTGAAGGAGGGCGCTGTGGTGAAGACCTCCCAGATAAATCCACAGAGATACATTGAATATCTGGAGCCTGAGATATCGGCGGGACACGACATACTTTACGTCAGTCTGTCAAGCGGAGTCAGCGGATCGTTTGCATCGGCTAAAATTGCGGCAACTCATTTGATGGAAAAATACCCCGACAGAAAAGTATCCATAATAGATTCTCTCGGTGCATCTCTCGGAGAGGGACTTGTGGTGCTTTACGCCGCACGCATGAGGGAGGCGGGACACGACATTGACAAGGTCACGGAGGAGACCGTCAGATATCGTGAACGTATGTGTCAGGTGTTTACGGTCGACGATCTTATGTTCCTTCGCCGCAGCGGAAGAATATCGGGAGTAGGTGCTGCTATCGGTACGGTGCTTGGTATAAAGCCGCTGCTTAAGGGGAACGAATCGGGGAAGATAGTGAACTTCACCACGGTACGCGGAAGACGGAAGGCGATAAAGTCGCTGGCTGACAGGTATAAGAATTACGCAGTATATCCGGAGGGGCAGACTGTCGGAATATCCCATGCCGGATGCATCGAGGATGCGGAAACACTGAGGGATCTGCTCATTGAGATATGTCCGCCTAAGGAGATTCTGATAGTACCCCATGAGCCTGTGACAGGTTCACACGTTGGGCCGGGTATGCTTGCTCTGTATTTTGCCGGAGACGAGGGAGTAAGAAGTAAAAACTGAATGTGTAGTTTCTGTAAAGCCTGCTGTGCCGCAGGCTTTACTTGATAAAAAAGATGTAATGGGAAGTTTTTTATAAATCGTGTATAATCCTCGGAGGTCGCTGCATACTAAACATACGGTAGTCGAATGGTGAATATCTCTTGTTTTTTGCGAAAATATTTTGAAAAAACTTAAAAAAAGATATTGACAAAAACGGAAAGTTCTGATATAATAACTATCGTTGTGAAGCGGTATTGTGTAACGGTAGCACGACAGACTCTGACTCTGTTTGTTGGGGTTCG
>CAYYRY010000358.1:0-951 GCA_964474245.1 uncultured Ruminococcus sp.
TCGTCGTGCGAATCCTTATCAATAAGTGATAAAAGTGTATCGGTCATATATAGCACCTTCTCTTTTTCACAGCCTTCTTCACGTTCAACCAAACGTCTTGACCCTCTCAGATGATCAACACAAAACGGGTAATACGGATCGTCGTAATTTCTGTCAGCGTGAGCGCACTTTATTGTTATCATATCGTCCTGAATCCCTCTATATAACGGTATATTCATTTTTAAAACCATACCTTTCTGTTTTCGACGTTTTCGGTCACAGATGACCGGAATACCACAGTTCCTTGTGCTGTAAGGAACATACAGGGCTGAAAAAGCAGTAAGTTAGTCTAAGCCTTGCGTTAATCTTCAGACAGTTCATTTATCAATATTCACAAGCAACGTATTTTTTGCCGAGGATCGGCTCAAGAGTGCGTCTTATGTCCTCGGGAGTACCATTCGTAACGGTGGACTTGTCAACAATATATACGGTGGCTTTGGTGGAATAAATGAAAAAATACCTACCCGTTTCCTTAACGGACCAAAGCATATTATATTGAATAACCTCTCCCCCGTTATAGCCTTCGTATTTCGTTTCAACCTTGAGGGAATCACCGTTAAACACGTAATGATTTACGCAGTCCTTCATTTTGTGAAGGTTACCATACTGAAGACGGGGAATAACGAGAAGATAAAAAGCGGTAATACACGCGAATATTGCTCCCCACAGCAGAGAATACAAAAAAATTGTGTGATCGTAGGTAAACCACCAACTCACAAGAGATAAGCTGATCAGCGAAAGCGTGATCACTGCATATATCATAAGCTTTTTCTCTGGGGATTTTTTGCCGAAATAGATGATCTGAGTTAGAGCCTTTACGGAAGAAAGGTCGTTTTTTCCCGAAGCTTTAATTTCCATTGTTATCACCGGTCCTTAATTTAACAGATACAAGTCAATACAAATTGTTTACGG
>CAYYRY010000358.1:961-1584 GCA_964474245.1 uncultured Ruminococcus sp.
ATATTTGGTTTTTCAATATATTTTATTTTTTTACTCTGCCGTTTGTAATTTTTTGAAACTTATGATATAATTGTAAGTAGCATAACCGACACCAAACAAAACGGAGATAATTATGAAATTCATATCTTGGAACGTTAACGGATTCAGAGCCTGCCTTACTAAGGGATTCGGCGATTTCTTCAAGTCTGCCGATGCAGATTTTGTATGTCTTCAGGAGACTAAAATGCAGCCCGGTCAGGCGGAATTTGACGCACCGGGTTATTATGAATACTGGTACAGCGCAGAAAAGAAAGGATACTCCGGCACCGCCGTGTTCACCCGTCACGAGCCTCTTTCTGTGACCTACGGAATCGGTGTACCTGAGCACGACACCGAAGGCAGAGCAATCACCCTCGAATACGAAAGCTTCTACCTGTTATGCGTATATACCCCCAATGCTCAGCGCGAGCTTGCACGACTTGACTATCGTATGTCATGGGAGGATGCACTCAGAGGTTATATCAAGTCCCTCGATGAGAAAAAGTCTGTCATATACTGCGGAGACCTTAACGTGGCTCACAAAGAGATAGATCTCAAGAATCCCAAGACCAATCATAAAAGTGCAGGCTTCTCAGATGAAGAAC
>CAYYRY010000359.1:0-1584 GCA_964474245.1 uncultured Ruminococcus sp.
TTCATGTAACACAGTGCCTGTGCATGGATGGCATGATATTCTCCCGTGAAGAACTCGGCAGGGACGGCGATTCCTGACAAAAGACGCATATACATAACGGTTTCAGCAGGCACAAGTGAGGATATCTCTCTGATATCGGTAAGCTTTTCCGGAGGGATGGAGTGAGTCAGTGATTTAAACAAGGTTTTATAGTACTCAGTAGCCCTGATGAAATCGTCACCGAGATATGAGCAGTTTTTCGCTGTATTTTCTGCTTTGTCCATTAAAGCTACGGCGGAAGTCATGTTATCTGAATCTGCGGCGGACAGGGAAGCGCCAAACAGAGATTTAGAATACAGCATGGATATTTCATCCTCACGCAGATCGTCAGGCAGAATGGAACAAAGTGAGATACATTTCAGATAGTCACCGTTAGTGTAAGCTTTTTTGATTTCGCTGATGGCGAGATAATTGAAGAAATGTGCGTCTTCATTTTCGTCTGCGGAGAAGAAATATCCTACAGGCACGTCAAGACGGTCGGCGATATAACAAATGTTTTTCAGTGACGGCAGAGATTTTCCGCTTTCTATGAGGCTGAGATGGTTTCTGGTAAGTTCTTCGCCGCAAAGCTGATTTTGTGTGAGGTTTTTGTTAAGACGGAGGCTCTTTATCCTTTTTCCTATGTATTCCGTGGTGTTTTTCATTTTATTAGCTTATGTCTCTTTCTTTTGTCATGGTGGTCATTCCTTGGGATATCCAACGGATAATTCACTTGAGCTGACCTCGTCGCATTCCGGGACTTCTGAGGGAGGGGGTGTGTATTCATCATTACCCGTATTCTCGGAGCATTCAGAGAGAACCTTTTCTGCGGCAGTTGCGTAGGTACGTGCCAATGAATCTACTATTGAACCTGATACACTGCTGAGCTTTTCGGAGAATCTGATAAAATCATTTACACTCAGCGTTGTGCTTTGCGTCGCACGGAAGATGTGGAGAGTTCCCGTAGAAAGCCGTTTGATCTTCAGCTTGACGTGATCAAGCTTTTCACGGAAGGGGTTAGTGACACCATCTGCATCAGTAGACGGAGTCAAATTGGCGGACGGTGCATCTGAGATAAGCTTGAGCAGCTCGTTTGCCCTTGCACCGGCGTTTTCACTCCTTTCAGCAGAAGACTCAGCCTCCTTTAAGGCATTTTTCAACCTGGCAAGCTCTTCTTCAAGTGAGGAAAGTCCGGCTTTCAACGTTTCGTTTTCACGAGCTGCCTCCTCAAGCTCCCGCTTTGCCTTTTCTGCACGGGCGTTGGCTTCTTCGGCTGTCTTTTTGGCTTCAGCTGCGGATGTAAGCTCGGCTGACATTTGCCCGTTTTCAGTTGACAGGCGATGCACCTCACCCTCCAGCTCCTCTATCCTGTCGGCAAATTCACGGTGTATCTCTATTATATAGTTATTGACGTCACTTTTTTTGAATCCTCTGAGGGAAGACCTGAACATTTTCATATGAATGATCTGCTCCTTAGCATGAATTGTGATAGTAATTTTGTCTTACCTATATGTTAACACAAAATCTCAGGAAAAGCAACAAAAACTTGCGTTTCCGTGATGTTCT
>CAYYRY010000360.1:0-1580 GCA_964474245.1 uncultured Ruminococcus sp.
GGTCAACAACCGGATATGCAATATTGACACGCCTCTTGAAAACGGTGATATCGTAGAGATCATTACGTCTCAGTCGTCGAAGGGGCCGAGCAGAGATTGGCTTAAGATAGTTCATACAGGCGAAGCAAGAAATAAGATTCGTCAGTGGTTTAAAAAAGAAAAGCGCAGTGAAAATATTCTCGTTGGAAGAGCTGAGATAGATCGTGAGTTTGCAAAATTCAGAGGCCGTCCCACAGAGCCGCAGAAGCTTGAGGTCATTGCCAATATAGCAAAGCGAATCGGTATGCAGGACCCCGATGATATGCTCAATGCCATCGGATACGGCGGTCTGTCCGTGTCAAAGATATCTCCCAAGCTCAAGGACGAATACGAGCGTCTCTTCAAGCCTGAGGATGAACCCATTGTTGAAATCGAACAGATCAAACCTAAAACTGTAAATCATAACCGTATACGTACCAACAACGGTATCATCGTTGACGGTGAATATGGATGTGCCGTCAAGTTTGCACGTTGCTGTAATCCCCTCCCCGGTGACGATATTATTGGATTTATTACGAGAGGGTATGGCATATCCATCCATAAGAAGTCATGTAAAAATATTACCCAGAGCATAAAAAACCCCGGATTTGCCGACAGACTTGTGCATACCGAATGGGATCACGAGGCTGTTAAGGATAATAACGGCGGTCTGTTTGAAGCTGTCATTCAGATATTTGCCGAGAACCACATATCTCTGCTTGCAGACGTGACGACCTCCCTTGCTGAAATGAAGGTAACTCTCCTTTCCATCAACACACAGAAGAGTGCTTCGGGAGAGATAATCATTAATCTTACCGTGGGGTGTAAAAACAACGAGCATTATAATTCCATTGTTTCAAGGCTTAGGGGGTTAAGTCACATCAACAGTATTTCAAGAGGAGTTGGCTGATAATGATTATTATTTTACAGCGTGTTCTTGAGTCGTCCGTTGTGGTTGACGGCGAAAAAGTTGCATCATCCGGGAAGGGTCTTCTACTCCTTGCGGGAGTTGAAAAGGGGGATGATGAACAGGATGCGGCGCTTTTAGCTGAGAAAATACTGAAAATGAGAATTTTCGAAGATGAAAATGAGAAGATGAACTATTCCGTTTCCGATATAGGCGGAAGTATTGTCATCGTACCTAACTTTACTTTGCTTGCTGCATACAGAAAAGGCAACCGTCCTGATTTTACAGCCTCCGCACCTCCTGCGGAAGCAAAAAGACTTTTTGAGTATCTGTGTTCATATATGTCCGACAGGATACACACAGAACGGGGTATTTTCGGCGCAGATATGAAGGTTTCTCTTCTCAATGACGGACCTGTAACTATTTGTATGGACAGCAGAGTCTTAAAAAAGGAACGTGCAGAGACGTTTACCCTATCAAAATAACCGGATAACTGTATTTGGAGAACTAATCAATGAAGCTTATCATAAACGGACCTGTAAAACCGTATTATATACAGATGCTTGTAATGCTGTATTATCCCGGAGAAAAGTTTCCGGAGGAGTCAAGCGGTGATGACGATGTGAGATATACAAAAGTTGACGTTGAACTGCGT
>CAYYRY010000361.1:0-1565 GCA_964474245.1 uncultured Ruminococcus sp.
GTGGTGTGAGAGGTCGGCTGATCAACTAATGGTCAGCCTCCTACTCGATTGGTGACAAGTCAAAAATACTATGAATAAAACGGTAAAAAGTCAAAAGCGCAGCAGTTGATTTATCTTTTCGGATAGATGAACTGCTACGCTTTTTTGAGCAATGATCTGGTTTTGCGCTTCACGTTAGTGTATCTCTGTTTATTATTTCCTCCTGTGCCAGACTGCCCATGTCAACGAATACGGCACTGTAGCCTGTTATTCTTACCATGAGATCGCGGTAGCTGTCAGGATCTGCCTGTGCGGCACGAAGGGTTTCGCGATCTGTGATGCTTAGCTGAAGCTGCATTCCGCCGCGTTTGAAATAAGTCTCAAACAGAGCTGTAAGTCGCGTGATGCCTTCGTCTCCCGATACCATTGAAGGGGACAGACGTACGTTAAGTGCACCTGAGCTGATACGGTCAAAGGGGAGCTTTGATACTGAATTGAGCAGTGATGTTACGGCATTTGACTGACCTCTTGTGGGGGACAGGTTTTCCGAAAAAGGACTTCCTGCGAGTCTTCCGTCGGGGGTAGCTCCGAAATTTTCGCCGTCCTCGCCGTAGAGCATATCAGTTATCATTACGGTAGGGGCATAAACCAAGTGTTTTCCCGTCACGCTGTCTGTGGATTCTTCTTTGATAATATCCGTCAGCATAGTCAGAAGCCTTACTGCATGACAGTCGGCGAAGTCGTCGTCATGCCCGTATTTCGGAGCCTCGAGGCACATTTTCCTCACGTCTTCATACCCTGAAAAATCAGCCTTAAGAGCATCTGCCAAAGTCTGCAGTGCTACTTTTCCGTCTGCCACAAGATGATCAAGGGCGGACAATATGTCTGCGGCGGTTCCGATGTAAAGAAGTCTGTTGAGAATAAACGGATATTTTATGGATGAATAGCCTGATCTTGCCGCTTCAAGGATCCCCCTCTTGAAGCAGTCGGAAACCTTGAAGCAGTCGGAAACACGAAGTGAATTCCTTAATTCATAGCTTTGAGAAGTAGCCACGTGATTAGGGTACGCCTTTTTTAAGATTTCCCTGAAATGTTCACCGATATCCTCATACATCATGTCAATGTTCCCATAGTTTCTTTTGGGGTTACCGTCAGGGTTAAATAATCCATCCATGACAAGGTTTACCAAAGGAATATGAAGTACGCGATATGTATTCAGCCCCTGAATATCCGGCCAGTTACAGCCGTGAATGGTATAATTTACGGCATCGGATCTTTCCACACCGGAATATTCAAATGACGGGATCATTGTCTCATCGTTATACACGAGGATCGATGCGTTTTCACGCATTTTCGAAAAGAGCAGTCTCAGAAGCTTGGACGGAGTTTCATCTGTGCGTCTGAATACGTATACGGGATTCTCAAGACGCGGGTGGATCCTTTCAAGGAACAGCTCTGTCAAAGGATTGTGTCTGTGGTCTGATAAGTTGGAATAACCGCCGATTATAACGTACAGAGGAGCGTCGTAAATGGGGTTGCGGCTCCAGCCGGTGTTTACTGCATCGTCACCTGCAAGCTGATGCTCA
>CAYYRY010000362.1:0-1548 GCA_964474245.1 uncultured Ruminococcus sp.
TGTTTGCGCGTGAAACAGATATACTTTATCTAAAGCTATCTGAACTTTCACGCTAGATACCTCTAATTCAAAAACAAATATAGAAAATTATAACACAAGTACCTCTGTTCTGCAAGAGTTTTATGCAAAAAAATCACGTCTGCCGTGAATTTTTATACGGATTAACATTTGCCCTTGATTTTTGGTCTGTTTGGATGTACAATATTTATGATACGTAATAAACATATTCAGAGGTGACGTAATGAACCACTTTTTTGCATACATAAACCGAACCAAATACATTCGCCGTTGGGGACTTATGAGAAACACCGAGACTGAGACTCTCAGCGAGCATCTGTATCAGACGGCAATACTCGCCCATGCTTTGGCAACCATCGAAAACGAGAAATTCGGCGGATGCGTAAACGCCGAGAAGATAGCTCTCGCAGCGCTGTATCACGACGCATCCGAGATAATCACAGGAGACCTGCCGACACCCGTAAAATATCACAATGCCGAAATACGCGACGCATATCACAGGATCGAAGAGGAGACTTCCGAGATGCTTCTCTGTAAGCTGCCTGAGTTTCTCCGTCCGGTATACGCTCCCCTTCTCACGGAAAGCGCTCTCACCCCCGAAGAGAAAAAGCTTCTGAAGGCGGCGGACACCCTGGGAGCATATATCAAATGTATTTCCGAGATCAGTGCCGGGAACCGCGATTTTATAAGTGCCGAAAAGGTGACTGCCGAAAAGCTTGCGTCTTATGACCTGCCCTCTCTGAAGTATTTTATGGATGAGTTTCTCGCAAGCTACAGTCTGACGATAGATGAAATGAAGTGAACAGAAGAGAAAAACAGTAAAGCCATTAAAACGGTTTTACTGTTTTTGTTTTCTTTATTCCTTTGATCGGCTTAAATCTCAATAAGCTCCTTGGGACAATTTGTGAGATTTACTTTACCGCCCCCTGTCACGGCTACCATATCCTCGATTCGGCATCCGTAAAGTCCTTCGATATAGATACCGGGTTCAACGGTGACTACGTTTCCGGGGACGAGCTTCTTTCCGAAGGTACGGATGGACTGATTGGGGAGCTCGTGAATGAGAAGTCCCACGCCGTGGCCCAGGCTGTGACCGAACTTTCCTTCGTATCCAACACCGTTTATAATGTCACGGGCGATCTTGTCCATCTCACCTGCATCTGCGCCCTCGGTGATGGCGTCAATAGCCGCGCACTGTGCCTCAAGGACAGTGTTGTAAAGACGCTTCATATCCTCGTCTGCCTTACCGATAACGATGGTTCTCGTCATGTCCGAGCAGTACCCGTTTACCTTTGCACCGTAGTCGAGAGTGAGGAAACCTCTCTCAAGCTTACGGTTTGCTGGCACTCCGTGAGGCATTGAGGATGACTTGCCCGATACCGCAATGGTATCAAACGCGGGCATCTCACTGCCGTTTTTCTTCATGTAATACTCAAGCTCTGCCGCGACCTCGATCTCGGTCATGTCGTAGTTTATTACCTTGAGAAGATGCTCAAAAGCTCCCTCGGCAATACGCTGAGCCTTAACTAT
>CAYYRY010000363.1:0-1541 GCA_964474245.1 uncultured Ruminococcus sp.
CCTGATGCCGTCAGCAGTATCCTGCTGACTGAAGCGGGAGACGCGGCATCGACACTTCCACAGCGCAGACATTGAAATATAGCACTGTGTTCGCTGTCAACGGGCACCATAATCCCACCTGATCTTTTTAGCTCTGTGTTAATGAGGCCGCCTGCGGCTATGATCGCCTCTTTATTTGCCATAGCAAGGCGTGCTCCCGTCGAAGCTGACGCAAGAGCAGCACGGGTACCTTCAAGTCCTGCTATAGAATGAACGATAACGTCGTGATAAGTACTCCTAATGGCTTTTTCGAGAGCATCAGCACCAACGATAATATCATATTTCCCGTTTGTCACCTCATCAAGTCTTGCGGCAGTTTCGTCATCTGTGACGGACAGTACTGAGGGATGAAGCTCGTCTGCCTGCTCAGCGAGGAGCTTATAGTTTCTGCCTGCCGCCAGAATGTTGATCTTCACACCCATTTCACGGGCGACGCAGACAGCCTGTGTTCCCACTGAACCGGTGCTTCCCAGGATTGATACAGTTAGATTAGTATAGTCTTTCAAAGTAGCACTTCCTTTATCAGAAGAGTGAATTGCTTGACACGATCTCAGATACTATGAGAAGAACCGGAGAAGTGATAAGCACGCTGTCAAAACGATCCATTACACCGCCGTGACCTGGGAAAAGCTTACCGTAATCCTTGATACCGTACTTTCTCTTTATAAGTGATGCAATAAGGTCTCCGATTTGAGACACAACGGAAACGATAACACCCACAAAGAAAAAGATCACGTAGGGGAGGACACCGTTTGAATCCTTAAGGACGGTGAAAATACCGTACACAACGAATGCGATACCCGTAAAGAGAATTCCGCCGATGCTTCCCTCAACAGTTTTCTTGGGACTTACGTCGGGAATGAGCTTATGACGTCCAAGTGCTCTTCCGCAGAAGTATGCCGCAGAGTCGCTCATCCAAGGTCCGAGGAAAGCAAGAAGGTACATTGATGCTCCGATGGCACTGTCTCTGAGAAGAACGATAGACGTAAAGCTTGTGATGATATAGAATACCATGGTAAATGACGCGGTAGCATCAGATATGTCATATTTCCCTTTTGAGAACACACTGTATGCAAGAATAACGATAAGATAGCAGAAAAAAACTGCTAAAAACGCGGGCATAATGTATGCGGTATTCTCGGAAAGTCTTGCGAAAATGGGGAAGGCAGCAGCAATTATCATGGAAATTGCCGTGAGATGCCACTTCTTCATCCCGATACAGCGAAGCATTTCAACAGTTCCGATAACTGAAAGCAGTGCCATGGCGATGGGAAAAGCCCATGTGTCAGAGAACACCAGAATCGGAATAAATGCGATAAGGGCAACGATTGCCGTTAAGATTCTTGTAAGCATACTGAATTCCTCTTGTTACTGTTTTACTTTTTATCAAGACCGCCAAAGCGTCTTTTTCTTCCCGCAAAGCTGATTACAGCTTCGTCAACATCATCGGTTGAATAAGCAGGCCACAGCTTATCGGAAAAGTATAGTTCGGACTACGCTCC
>CAYYRY010000364.1:0-1523 GCA_964474245.1 uncultured Ruminococcus sp.
TTTACCTAACAACTTTACTTTCACGTGACAATATGATATAATTAATATGATTGTTATGTCACAAGCAGTAACTACAGGCATGACCTCAAGTTCTCATGCCAAACGCGTCTGCCGTATTAAAAAAACGAAACGGAGCCAACACATGAAAATACCCGTAATCAACGAGGGAGATACCCTTGAGTTAAAGAAGCCTCACCCATGCGGCGGAAAGCTGTTTTCGGTGGCAAGAGTAGGCTCTGACATCAGGATCATATGCAAAACCTGCGGACGGGACATGACTCTACCCAGAGAAAAGCTTGAAAAAGCGATCAAGAAGATCCATCCCGCAGAATAGACTTATTAAATTCACGTTTACCGGTCAATGCACCGCAAACACAGGTTGTCAACGGCCTGCACCCGTATATTAACACCAGTTACCCGGAGGTAAAAATGGATAACGAAAAAAATATTACTTGCGTCGATGACGAATTCACTGCAGCTGTCAACGAAGTGCTTGACGAGTCGGAGGAATTTGTCGATTTCGATTCTGACGAAGAATATCTCGAGGAATTTGAAGCGAAGAAAAAGTCGCTGAAAAACCCCGTAAGAAGGTTATTGTTCGGGCATAAATATCTTGCCTTCTGTTTCCTTGTACCCTTAGCGTTAATGGCACTTATTTACGTTGCCCTCGGCGTATGGCCCGTGGGTGAAAGAAGTGCACTTGTACTTGATCTGAATGCTCAGTACGTTTACTATATCGAAAAATTCCGTTCCATATTCCTCGATGGCGGCAGTTTCCTTTATACCTTTGAACGCGCTCTCGGCGGCGAATTCATGGGAATATTCGCTTACTACACTGCCAGCCCCTTTAACCTTCTGACGCTTCTGTTCCCCAAGGAATGGATGACGGAGGTCGTGCTCGGTATACTGCTTCTGAAGTGCGGTTGCTGCGGTCTTACCTTCGGTATTTACGTTCATAACTGCTATGACAAGCGCAGGCCCATAGCTGCAGTTATTTTTTCAAGCATGTATGCGCTGTGCTCCTTTGCTGTAGTAATGCAGAACAATCTCATGTGGACAGACTGCATTATACTTCTGCCCCTTATCCTCCTCGGAATGGACAGCCTCATAAAGCACGGCAGGTTCAAGCTCTACACACTTACCCTTGCCCTCGCTATATTCTCCAATTTCTACATCGGGTATATGTTATGCATGTTTCTTCTCATCTATTTCTTCGTAAGATATCTTTCCATGACGAAGGACGAGAGAAATCCCAACGGCAAGAGATGCCATTTTCTGCGTACTCTTTCAAAAATGTTCGTCTTCTCAGTGATTGCAGTAATGATCGCCGCCGTAGTTATCACCTGTGCGTACTATGCACTCAGCTTCGGTAAGCTTGAGTTCTCAACTCCCGATTACAAGCCTAAGCAACTTTACGAATTCACTGAGATCATATCAAAATTCTTCTTTGGATCATATGATACGGTACGTCCCGAGGGTATCCCATTCGTATATGCGGGTATGCTGATGACCCTCCTCATGCC
>CAYYRY010000365.1:0-1518 GCA_964474245.1 uncultured Ruminococcus sp.
ACCGATTACTTGACAAGTATATCACACTTTTCACGTTTTTACAACATTCTTTTACTTTTATACTACACAATATTAACACATCCGCAAAAAAAACGACTGCCTTACTACATTGGCAGTCGTAAAACATTATTTTAAGCTTTGAATTCAGATAATGCTTCCTATTTTGAACATTCCCTTATAACGCTTGCAACCCTTTCAGCAATGGTGTGACATAAATTATCTCCCTTAGCTTCAACCATTATGCGAATTACAGGCTCCGTTCCGGCAAGGGACGCTTCTGCAGCCCTCACAGCCGATAAGACCCTCTCATCATTTGCTATCTTGTCTTTATCTTCGACCTTCACGTTTACTGTTACCTGTGGCAGCATATGAAGACCGTCGGCAAGCCTTGATGCAGGAAGCTTGCTTTCGATAAGCATTTCCATCAGCTTAATTGCAGTAATAAGTCCGTCTCCCGTTGAGGCGTATTTTGAAAAGATTATATGCCCCGATTCCTCTCCGCCAAGGCTGTAGCCGCCGCTTTTCATTGCTTCATAGACAAATTTGTCTCCAACGTCGGTTCTGACACAAGAAATATTTTCTTCTGCCAGAGCTTTCAAAAGACCCACGTTTGACATTACGGTTGTGACTACAGTATTCTTAGCGAGCTTACCTTCAGCCTTCATTCTTTTACCGCATACATATATTATGTGGTCTCCGGTCAAAACGTCACCCTTTTCGGTAACTGCCAGGCATCTGTCAGCATCTCCGTCAAAGGCAAAGCCTATATCAAGTCCATTGTCTGTTACAAGCTTTTTCAAAGCTTCAATATGAGTAGATCCGCAACTTTCGTTGATGTTTGTACCGTTAGGAGTATTTCCAATTACAAAGGTTTCGGCACCTAAAGTGTCAAAAATATTCTTTGCAAGCATCCACGCCGCACCGTTTGCGCTGTCAAGTCCAACCTTAAATCCGCTGTAAGAGTTTTTAGCAAGGGATATGACATACCCTGTATACCTGTTGCGCCCTGCTGCATAATCGACCGTTCTTCCAATATTCTCTCCGTGCGCCAACGGAACTTCCTCAATAACCCCATCGAGATAAGCTTCAACGTCGGCAACGATGGATTCCGACATCTTTTCTCCTCGGCTGTTTATAAGCTTGATCCCATTATCAAAATAGGGATTGTGACTGGCTGATATCATGATTCCGCAGTCGAACCCGTCAGTTCGTGTCACATATGCCACAGAGGGTGTTGTCGTAACGTGCAAAAGATAAGCATCTCCGCCGCTTGCTGTAATACCAGATGCCAATGCGTACTCAAACATATAACTTGAACGTCTCGTATCTTTACCAATGACGATCCTGCATTTATCCTCTTTGCCATAATACCACCCAAGATACCGTCCAACCTTGAATGCGTGCTCTACAGTCAGGCTTTTGTTAGCCTCTCCGCGAAAACCGTCAGTTCCGAAGTATTTTCCCATTTATATGACCATTCCTTTCCGCTGCGCATCAAGGCACAAAAGGGATATGAAA